>DATAOM010000402.1:0-2014 GCA_036265775.1 Ktedonobacterales bacterium
TGACGGCTCGCATGAGATCGGCTACTATCACGTCTGGCTCAACCACGAATCGCAACGTCGGTCCAGCCGCTACTTCACATCGGCGTGGCGCGAGTTCATTTCCCATGTCCGCCAGCGTGCGCTCCCTGCGAAGCAGGAGCAGGGCTTCTCGTTCGCCACCCTTGACCCTTCTCGCTCGGCGCGGACGACTATCACGCCGGGCCAAACCCTCGCCTTCATCCTCGTCGTGGCCGCGCTCGTCACCGGTCTCTATCTCGCAGGCCCGCTGACCCTCACCCTCCTGCTCGGCGGTGTGACCTTCGCCTACCTGCTCCATCTGACGCTGACCGCCCTCATGGCCGCGCGTGTCGTCAGCCACACGCCGGAGGAGCGCTTCAGCGCCGACCTCATCCAGCGTCTCGACGGCATCGAGTGGCCGCTCTACACCGTCCTCTGTCCGCTGTATAAGGAAGCCGGGGTCGTCCCGCAGTTCGTCGCCGCGATGCAGGCCCTTGACTATCCGCAGGACCGCTTACAAGTGCTCTTTCTGACGGAGGCCGACGACGCCGAGACACGCGCCGCCATCGAGCGGCTGCGCCTGCCCGCGCACTTCGAGGTCGTCACCGTCCCGGATGGGCGTCCGCGCACCAAGCCGCGCGCCTGTAACTATGGCCTGATGCTCGCGCGCGGCGGCTTCATCGTCATCTACGACGCCGAAGACAAGCCTGACCCCTTGCAGCTCAAGAAGGCGGTTCTCGCCTTCGCCAACCACGACGCTTCGCTGGCCTGCGTGCAGGCGAAGCTGGGGTTCTACAACACTCGGCAGAACCTGCTCACGCGCTGGTTCGCCATCGAGTACGCGCTCTGGTTCAACATGACGCTGCCAGGATTGCAGTGGGCGCGGCTCAGTCTTCCCCTCGGCGGCACCTCGAACCACTTCCGCACCGATGTGCTGCGCCGCCTGGGCGGGTGGGATGTCTTCAACGTGACGGAAGATTGCGACCTCGGCCTGCGGCTCGCCGAGCGCCATCTCTACACAACCATCCTCGACTCGACGACGCTTGAGGAGGCGAACTCCGACGTGCGCAACTGGATTCGGCAGCGCTCGCGCTGGATCAAGGGCTACATGCAGACGTATCTCGTCCATCTGCGCCGCCCCTGGAACTACCTCCTGCAAGGCCGCATCCGCGAGTTGTTCTCGCTCTTCGCCGTCATCGGCGCCACCCCCGCTACCATCCTCGTCAACCCGCTGATGTGGGCGCTGCTCGCCCTCTACATCGCCGAACGCCACACGCTCGCCTCCGAGTTCCAGCTTCTCTACAGCGCGCCGATCTTCTATCCCGCTGTCATCTGCCTGGTGGCGGGCAATTTCCTCTACCTCTACCTGCATCTGCTGACCTGCGCGAAGAGCGAGCAATACCACCTGCTCCCCTGGGCGCTCACGATTCCCCTCTACTGGGCGCTGATGTCGGTCGCGGCGGCCATGGCCCTCTTCCAGCTCATTGTCAATCCGCACCACTGGGAGAAGACGCATCACGGCCTGCATCTCAAACGCCAGCAGGCCGCATCCGCCTCTGAGCAGATACCCGCTCCCGCCAGCGCCGCGACGCCAGAGGGCGTCTGAAAGGATTCATCCCATGGATCAATTCGCCGCCCCGGCAAGCGCGCCCCCCGCTCCCACACGAGATGAACCGATCTGGTTCGAGACGATGACCCTGCCGGCCCTGCCCGCCATCGGACGGCGCAACGCGAAGGCGGGCGAGCGTCGCGCGCGCTGGTATCATGACCGCTGGTTCCTCGCGCTCGTTCTCTGCGCCATCTGCGCCAGCGTCAGCGCCTCGGTCTGGTCCTATCAAACACACTCGATAATGCTGTATTTGGACGCGCACGGGCATCTGCTGATCGCGCGTCGCATCTTCGACAATGTGTCCCCTGGACTGGCGCAGCTTGGCAATGTCTGGCTGCCGCTGCCACACCTACTCATGGCGCCGTTCGCGCAGAACGACTTCCTCTGGCGCACCGGTCTGGCGGGAAC
>DATAOM010000403.1:0-12637 GCA_036265775.1 Ktedonobacterales bacterium
CGCGCTGCTGCGCCAACTCGGCATGCCCCGCCGGTTGCGCCTGCTCGTCGAGGCGGAGAGCCTCTTCAACGACGGCGTCGGCGTCGTCATGTTCGAGATCATCCTCGGCGCGCTGCTGGTTTCGGTCGGCGCGCACAGCGAGCTAATGGATGGCGCATGGTGGGCTGTCACGCTCAAGGTCATCTGGTTACTGGCAGGCGGGCCTCTCATCGGGGTCGCGCTAGGCTACCTCGTCTCGCTCTTCGTCAGCCGCTTCGACGATCACCTCATCGAGACGGCGACCACCTTCTGCGTCGCGTATGGTTCGTACCTGCTGGCGAACGAGCTACACACATCGGGGCTGCTGGCCGTCGTCTGCGCCGCGCTGACTATGACCAGCTATGGCAGGCGTGTGGGTATGTCGCAGAACACTATCGAGGCGGTAGACCTGATCTGGGAGTTCGTCGGCTTCATAGCCAACTGTTTTCTCTTCCTGCTGCTCGGCATCCAGATCGGAGAGGCGAACTTGGCTCCTGCGCTCAGTCCCATCATCTGGGCGGTGATCGGCGTCATCGTCGGGCGCGCGCTGATGATCTACCTGCTGCTGCCATTGCACGATGCGCTGGGACGCTGGCGCGAGCGGCGTGCGCCACATGGGCATCAACTCGCCGCGCCGGTTCCGCCGCAGTGGCGTCCGTTGCTGCTGCTCTCTGGGTTGCGTGGCGCGCTCTCTATCGCGCTGGCGTTGAGCTTGCCGCTGGCGGCGCCGCAGCGCAACACCCTGGCGATTGTCGTCTACGCCGTCGTGCTGGTGACGTTGGTGGGGCAGGGAACCGCTATGCGCTTCCTGCTGCCGCGCTGGCCTGGAATCCAACATTCACAGCCTGCTGAGGCCGTGGCCGATTGACATCTGCGACACCCGCTGGCCAATTTGGCTTGTCACCTACACATTGACGCTCTGGCGCGTAGACAGCATAATGGCCGGAGCGCCGGCCACCACGAGCGGCGCATGGCGTCGCATACGTTCACAGGAGGAAGATATCATGCGCAAGGATGGGAAAAAACGACTCGCGCTGGCCTCTGGCTGGATGGGTGGACTGTGCGCCTGCCTGCTCTTGCTCGCGGCGTGCGGCGGGTCGTCCGCGCCCAGTTCGGCAGCGCTCCTGAAGACCGCGCAGGACAAATTCAACGCGACGCAGTCCATGCACTTTGTCATGCAGGCTGATCATCTGGGCGCGGTCTCCGGCCTGGACGCCGACGTGCAGAAGGCGGATGGCGATGTCGCGCGGCCTGATAAGTTGAAGGCGAATGCGACGGTTGTCACCTCGATTGTCTCAGTGGATGTGCAGCTCATCCTGATCGGCTCGCAGGGCTGGTACACGAACCCGCTCACTGGCAATTTCGAGGAGACCGACCAGTTCAACGGCTTCCAGGTCCTCTTCGATCCGACCAAGGGCATTGGCGCGCAACTCACTGCGATCAAGAATCCCAGCGCGCCGACCGACGGCAGCGCCAACGGCGTCGCCTGCTGGAAGATCAGCGGAACGCTGCCAGCCTCGACCGTTGGCCCATACGTCGGCGCGCCCAACGCAACCGGCGATATCCCGGTGACAGTCTGCCTCGGCAAGGATGACGGCAGGCTGCATCAGATCATCCTGCGCGGTGTCCTGACACAACACGACACCGATCAGACAGTGCGCACAATACTCTTCTCCGACTTCGACAAGCCCGTCACCATCGAGCCGCCAACCACCTAAGCAAGTCCGTCAACCGCCAGCAGAGGAGGAGCGCCCCATGGCCATGAGCGACGCCGCGCCTGCCAGCGCGCAGTCTGCCACCACGACCGGCAAGCAAAGCGCGCTCGCGGGGCGGCTCGCCCTCCTGGTCGTTTGCCTTGGAGTCTTCCTCTCGGCGCTGGATCAGACGGTGGTGGTGACAGCGCTGCTGCCAATCATCCGCGACATCGGCGCGCCAATCACCCGGCCCGACCGCGCGGCGTGGATCGTCAGCGGCTATCTGCTCGGCTACGTCATCGCGCTCCCGCTGATGGGACGCGTCGCCGATGTCTACGGCCGGCGGCTGGTCTTCATCTTCTGCCTCACGCTCTTCGCGCTCGGCTCGCTCTTCTGCGCGCTCGCGCCAACTCTGGGCAGCCCGATTGAGCCTGACCCGACGACGCTCGACGGCGCGATCCTTGGCCCGATCTACATGGCGGCAAACTGGCTGCTGGCCCAGCTTGCTCACTTCGGACTCGATACCTCACTCCCGGCGCTGAACCTACTGATCGGCGCGCGCTTCGTGCAGGCAGTTGGCGGCGGCGCGCTCGTCCCAGTAGCGATAGCAGTCGTGGGCGACCTCTTTGGTCCGGCACGGCGCGGACTGGCGCTGGGGCTGGTCGGCGGCATCGCCGAGGCAGGCGGCGTCCTCGGGCCGCTTTGGGGCGCTGCGATCACCACGCGCTGGGGCTGGCAGTGGATCTTCTACATCAACGTCCCCATCGCGGCGGCGCTGATCGTCGCGGGATGGTTCACCTTGCGCGGCGGGCGGCGCGAGCGCGGCGGGATCGACCTGCTCGGCGCGTTGCTCTTTGGCGCCTGCCTGACCTGCCTCGCTATAGGATTCGGCCCGCAGACCGGCTCGATTGACGTCTTCCAGCCACACAGCGCCATCCAGCCCAACCTTGCGCTATTGGCGGCGTCTGGCGTGTTCCTGCTGCTCTTCATCGGACTGGAGTCGGTGTTGCGTTCGCCGCTTGTGGATGTGCGCGCATTTCGCAATCGCGCCTTCGCCTCCGCCGCTGCGCTCAGCTTCTTCGTCGGCGTCGCGCTGATCGTCGCGATGGTGCTGATCCCGCTCTTCATCGACACACTGCAAACCTCAACAGACACCTTCGCGGGCGGGCTGGCGCTGCTGCGCATGACGGCGCTGATTCCCATTGGCGCGCTTCTTGGCGGCTGGCTCGCCAACCGCTTCGGCTGTCCCTTGCCCGCCGCGCTCGGCTCGATCCTCACCGCAGTCGGCCTCGTCCTGATGAGCCAGTGGCCCGCCAATGTGGGGCCAGAGCGGATCACCATTGCGACGGTCATCGCCGGGCTAGGTTTCGGCCTCAGCATCGCGCCGATCAGCACGAGCGCGCTCAATGCCGCGAAGGTCGGCCAGGAGGGCATGGCGGCCTCGGTCGTGACGGTCCTGCGCATGACGGGGATGATCGTCGGGCTGGCGACGCTGACGCTGTGGGCGCTGACACGACTCCAGGCACTGCTGGCGGCGGCTAACATCGCGCAGAACGGCGCGGCGGCGGCGCTGAATGTGCTACGCCAGGTCTACGGCGAGCTATTCATCGTCGCGGCGGGCATCGCGCTGGTGAGCGTGATTCCGGCGCTGCTGCTCTGGCGCAAACCGCGCGTGACGGCTGACGCAGCGGCGCAGCCGGTCAAGAGCTACGCCGCGCTGTAACAGGACCTACCCCTGACCCTTTCCCTGTGATGGAAGGGGAACCATATAGCAACCAAGATGGCCGCGAGTCACCCCTCCCGTTTAGGGGAGGGGCCGGGGGAGAGGTCCACCTGTGCGCCAGCTTTCGGGGCTAACTGCCCTGCGAACTCGCGCTGGCCAACGTCATATGCGTGTAGATCGCCTGGCCGTCACGCGTCGTGCCTATCTCGAGCATGTGGTTGCTCGATGGGCTGATGGAGTACTCGACCTGGGCGACCTTGAAGCCATTGGTATAGGCGACCAATGGCGTTCCAGGTCCGTCCCACTCCAGGCGGATTGTGTTCGCGGTCAGCCCGTTGGCATGCCAATTGAACGCCGTGTCGAGCACCTCGTCATCGCTCGTGCGAACGTTGTCAGCCAGCGCGAAACTGCCGTCCTGGGCGATGCCGAAGCGCGCTGTGCCGGCCAGCACGACCGCTACCTGGCTCTTCTCCACCTCAGCCGCAGGCGCAAGGGTCGCGTCGAGGCGGAATCCCTGACTGATGTAATCAGCTTCAGAACTTGGCGCATAGACACAGGGAGAGTCACCGCTGTTGGCGAAGAGACCTCCACGGTCAAATCCGCAGTCGGCGCCAACCTTCCAGTCGCTTGAGGCGCTGGAGAGATCGCTGTCGAAGACCACCACCCATCCACTCGGAAGATCGCCAGCGGCGTTCTCGCTGAACTGTGGCGCGATGACCGCCAGCCCAATGGTCACAATCGTCACGAGGGCAATTACCGCGCCAAAGACGGGAGCAGGCCAGCCGGACGAGCGCGACGACGCTGGCGCTGGAGAAGGAGACGGAGGGCGAACCTCTGCCGGAGCGGTCATCGAGAGCCTCCTTGCGCCAGTGGCATGCCATTCGCCAGAACCGGCGCGCCAGCCCCTGACGAAGATGTGGACCTGGAATCAATGCGCCGCAGCACGCCGGTAACCCAGAGAAGCACGCCCAAGATCAGCACGCCATACCCAATGAAGAGCAGCGAAGCGTATTGTTCGGGCAACTTGCCAAGATAGAATGTATCGAACAGAAGCGAACGCAACGGTTCGGGAACCAGGCCGATCAACACGGCGGCTCCGTTGTTAATCGCGTGCTGCGCCATCGCGTAGAGAATCAGACCGAAGCCTTTAAGGAAGCGCAGTGGAACACCCTTGCCGTTGATAAGGTACCACCAGCCGAGCGTAGCCATACCGGCGCCGACACCGTGCAACAGGCCAGCCGTGCTGCGCTCCAGCGCCACGTTGATCCAGTCACCCTGACCTTGCGTGATATAGCCGATGGTCTCGACAATGTTGAAGCCGATGCCCGCCGCCAGTCCAACGAGGAACGCCTCGGAGCGTGTGCGCAGGCGCCGAATGATCAGCACCGCGCCCAGCGGCTTAAGGGTCTCCTCGACGACCGCCGCCGTGATCGAGATGTCGAGCAGTTGCGCGACCAGTTCCTGTGGGTTGGTCGGCGAGAAGCTCGAACCGTTGAGCGCATTACTCACGTCGAAACCGAGCGCGCGCGCGACAAGAGCGATCACCACTGTTGCGATCAGCTCAAAGATGATGGCGAGTAACGGCGCCAGCGTCGCGCCATAGGCGAGCGACATCAAGACATGCCGCCTGGTCGAGGGATCTCCCAGGCGTTGCGTCGTCAGCGCCAATATCGCCAGCGCGGGCAATACGCCCGACATGATGACCAATGGCGAGACGGCCAGCGCGCTTCCTGGCGACGGGTAGAGATTCCACAAGGCGATGCCAGCGCCAAGGGCCAGCAGCGCCAGCGCGAGCAGGAACCAGTAACTCGGCATGGTGAATCTGTGCGAGGGGCGGCGCAGGATGCCCTGGATGCCGAGGACCATCGCCGTGACGCCTCCGACGAATGGCGCCAGACCAAAGCTCACCGCAAGCCCCAGGGTGGTCAGGTTGTTGGAGCCACCATAGAGCGCCAGCGCGGCAATTCCCAGGATGAGCAGCGACAAAATGATCGAGAGCGCTCCAACAACCGTGACAATCCATGAAACGACCAGCGCATAGGTCTCGCCGGGCGCGCGCTTTGGCTGCATGGGCGGATAGGCGTACGGTCCATACGGATAGTATGGTGGATAGGGTTGATACTGCGGCGGATAGGGCGCGTAGGGAGCGCCTTGTCCCTGCGCATACGTCGGGTAGCCTGGCACTGTGACCGGCTGACCTTGAGGCAGCGGCGCTTTTTCTGGATTGGTCTGCCGCCAGACCGTCTCCTGTGGCCGGGGAGGAATCACCGCGGCAGGAGGCGCCGACTGGCGTGACGAGGAGGACGGTTGAGGCGTCGAACGCGTCAAAGGCCAGCCACAGTTGCGACAGCGGCTGTCGTTCGCATAGGCTGGAGTCCCGCAGTGCGGGCAGCTACTCACCGTCAACGGCTCGGTCCTCTCATCAGGCGTTCAACGCCATACCAGCATGGAAGTAGAGTATAGCAAACTTGAGGCGCGCAAGCGATAGCCCCACGCCTCGTTTAGTTGATGACGAACGCTATCTTCTTACTCACTACGGCCTGGCGCGGATGAAGTTGGAGCGGCGCTCAAGCAGTCACTGGCTCACGCACGAGCGCCTCGACGCTTCCGGGACCGAGAATGCCTTCCAGTTGCTGATGCAGTTCCGGGCAATAACGCACGCCGTCCTGCCCCTTCGGCGGGGCCAGCCGCGCGATCCAGCGCCCGTTGCGCACGAGCAACTCCCAGGTATCGTGGCCTGGGAACTGCTCCAGCGCCGTGCGCACATCCTGCGCGTAGGCTATGTCGAGCGGCTCGTTCCTGGTACGCTGCAAGGTAATCCGCAGGTGGTAGTCGCGGCGGGTCACGTCTTCCTCGGAGAGCGCGAAGACCTCGACGGTGTCGCAGACGACCTGCGGCTCCTCCTCGCGCAGCTTCACCATCCCCGTCACCAGCAGCACCGCCTCCTCACGCCAGACATCCGCCGACGCCTCGTAGGCGCGTGGGAAGACCGTGATTTCAATCGAGCCAAGCATGTCCTCCAACTGCGCGATGAGCATCGTGTCGCCGCGTTTGGTCTGGATGCGCCGGATGGTAGTGATGCGCCCACCAAGTGTCACCTTCTGCCCGGCCCACTCCTCATTGAGCTGCGCCGTCTGCGCAGTGACACGCCGCCGCAAGGCGCTGGAGATGTGCGCCAGCGGGTGCGCCGAGAGGTAGAGATTGAGCAGGTCTTTCTCCCACCTGAGGATCTCCTGCTGCGGATACTCCGGCGCGTCCACCGGAACGAAGTCGTCATGCGCATCGTCGGCGCCGCCAAAGAGACTCTCCTGCCCGATTGCGCGCATCTTGCGCTTCTGCTGCCCGATCGTCAGCGCGCGGTCTAGCGAGTGGACCAGCCTGCTGCGCCAGCTCAGCGGCCGCACGCCATCGGGACGACCTACCGAATCAAGCCCACCCGCCTTGACCAGCGCCTCGACCGCGCCACGGGTCAGGTTCTTGCTGTCGGTGCGCGCGAAGAGATCGGCGAGCGAGGTAAAGGGGCCGCCGTCCGTTCGCGCTTGCATGATCTCGTCGATTGGACGCGAGCCAACGCCGCGAATCGCCAGCAGGCCGAAGCGCACGCCCCAGCGTGGTTCTCCATCTTCCGAGGGCAGCGCCTCGACGGTGAAGCCTGACCCGCTCTTGTTCACATCGGGCGGCAGGATCTCGACGCCCATGCGCCGGCATTCTTCGATGGCGGCGATGACTTTCTTGCCGTCGCCCGCCTCGGTCGTCAGCGTCGCGGCCATGAACTCAGCGGTATAATTCGCCTTCAGGTACGCGGTCTGATAGGCGACCCAGGCGTAGGCGCAGGCGTGGGCTTTGTTGAATCCATAGCCAGCAAACGGTAATATAAAGCTGAAGATCTTGTCGGCGGTCTTCGCGTCAATGCCGTTCTTCTTGCAGCCGGCGATGAATTTCTCCTGGTAGGTCGCCATCTCCTCCTTGAGCTTCTTGGACATCGCCTTGCGGAACTTGTCCACCTCGCCCCAGCTAAACCCCGCCAATTGGACGGCGATCTGCAGCACCTGGTCCTGATAGACGATCACGCCATACGACTCGCGCAGCAGCGGCTCCAGCGCGGGATGCAGGTAGGTGATCTGCGCCTTTCCATGCTTGGCGGCGATGAACTGCGGAATCGACTCCATCGGGCCGGGACGGTAGAGCGCGACCATCGCGGTGATGTCTTCGATGCAGGTGGGCTTCAGCTCGCGCACGTACTGGCGCATCGCCCCCGATTCGAGCTGGAAGACACCAGTCGTCTCGCCCTCGCCAAGCAGCGCGTACGTCTTTGCATCTGTATCGTCGAGTCGATCGAGGTCAATCTCGATGCTGCGCGTCTGGCGAATGAACTCCTGGCAGTTCTGCAGGATCGTCAGGTTCGAGAGACCAAGGAAGTCGAACTTGAGCAGGCCCAGCTCTTCCAGGTGCGCCTGTTCGTACTGCGAGACCAGCCACGGGTTGGGATCTTTGTAGTCACGGTACTGGAGCGGGACCGTCTGCGCCAGTGGCTCACGCGAGACCAGCACACCCGCCGCGTGGATACCGACACCGCGCACCGTGCCTTCAAGCTGGCGCGCCATCTCGATGATCTTGTTCGCATTGGGGTCCTGCTTATGCGCCGAGGCTAGTTCCTTCACCTGCTCCAGCGCCCCATTGAGCGACACATTCGGCCCGGTTGGGATGAGCCGCGCCAGCCGGTCGGCCTCGTTCTGCAGTCCCATCACGCGGCCCACGTCGCGGATCGCCGCCTTGGCCGCCATCGTGTTGAAGGTCACGATCTGCGCGACGCGGTCCCAGCCGTACTTGTCGGCGACGTAGCGGATGACCTCCTCACGCCGGTCGTCAGGGAAGTCCATGTCGATATCGGGCATGCTCATGCGCTCAGGATTCAGGAAGCGCTCGAAGAGCAGATCATAGCGCAGCGGGTCCACGTTGGTGATGCCCAAGACAAAGGCGACGAGGCTGCCCGCCGCAGATCCTCGCGCCACGCAGCGCATGCCCCGCTTGCGCGCGTAATTGGTGTAGTCCCAGACGATGAGGAAGTAGGAGACGAAGCCTTTTTCACGAATGACGCCGAACTCGTAGTCGAGCTTCGCCCTGATGGTGTCGGTCATCGCGCCGAAGCGTTCTTTGACGCCTTCTTCGCACAGGTGGTAGAGATACTCGTCCTGTGAGGCGAACTCCGAGGGGATAGCATAGCGCGGCAGCAGGTCGGCGCCGAACTCGATCTCGACCTCGCACATCTCCGCCACGCGCATCGTATTCGTCAGCGCCTCTGGCGTCTCGGCGAAGAGCCGCGCCATCTCCTCCGGCGTCTTGAGGTAATACTCCTGGCTGTCGAACTTCATGCGCTTAGGATCGTCGAGCGTCTTGCCGGTCTGGACACAGAGCAGCACATCCTGTGGCTCGGCGTCGCCCGCGTGAACGTAGTGCAGGTCATTCGTCGCCAGCAGCGGCGCGCCCGTCTCGTGGCTGAGCTCGTAGAGCAGCGGATTGAGCTTGACCTGTGGCGACTCCGGCGCATTGTGGTCCTGCACCTCGATGTAGAAGTTCTCCGGCCCAAAGACTTCCTGATACCACTTCGCCGCCGCCCGCGCGCCGTTCAGGTCGCCAGCCAACAGCAGCTCGGGAATCTCACCGGAGAGACATCCGGAGGTGACGATCAGTCCTTCGGCGTGCTGCTCAAGCACCTTTTTATCCACGCGGGGGCGATAGTGGTAGCCGCGCGTATGGGCGATGGTCGTCAGTTTGAGCAGATTGTGGTAGCCGACGCGATTCTTCGCCAGCAGCAGCAGGTGGTTGTAGTCGTAGCGGCCCGTCTTCTCCTCAAGCGAGGGCGCGAGATAGCCTTCGAGGCCTACTATCGGCTTGACGCCAGCCTTCCTGGCGCGTTTGTAGAAGTCGAGCGAGCCATACATGCCGCCGTGATCGGTGAGCGCCAGCGCGTTCATCCCGCCAGCCTGCGCCGCCGCGATCAGTCGGTCGAGCTTCGATTGACCGTCGAGCAAGCTGTACTCGGAGTGGACGTGCAGGTGGGTGAAATCAGGCACAACGCTCCTCCGTGCGGGATGATGAATGCGGATAAATGCAGGTTTCAGCGAGAGGTCTGGGGTGCGGCAGAAGCGTTCGGAGACAGCGCGACGCCCTGCCAGAAGTGGCATTAGTCAGACGTTGCGACGCTCGGACAAGACACATCGCGTCGCCTGCCCGCCGTCCACCCTCTCAGGATAGCGCGTGGCTGCCGTTTAGAACAAATAACCGAGACAAACTGGTAGCCCGGTAGGACTCCAGGAGTACTAGGGACGGCAGGAGCCACCAGATGCCACTAGGTGCGCCATTTCCAGTTGATCCCTTGTGTTATAGTAAAGCCACATTGCCGCTCTGTCGCATTCAGAGCTTCAGCGTGCGCTAATGACGGTACGACTGCTCGTACGAGGGAAGATCGCCATGCTGCCACAGCAAATACTCGGCGCCGGTCTTATGCCACCCGCGCCCCGTCCGTGTCCAGTCTGCGGCAAGCCCGTCATGCCCGACGCCTTTGGCTTCGTCGAGTGTACCTCCTGTGGGTGGGGTGGGTCCGATGACCCTCTGGAAGCGGCCAAGGGTCCGTCACGCCTGCTCACGGGACTTGACCGGCGGATCTCGCTTGCGCAGGCGCAGAACGATCTCGCGCGCCTCGCGAACAATCGCGACAAGTCACTGCGCCTCAATCCGTTCTACACGCTCACGCTACTGCTCGTGAGCACGCTGATCTATCTGCTCGTCCTGGGGATCTTCGTTGGGACCGTCGCGCTTATCGTCTGGTCCATTCTCGACAAGGCCTGGCTCGGCCTCATTATTGGCGTGCTGCTCCTCGCGCTGCAGATGGTCGCTTTGTGGGAGGGGCGCTTCGCTCCCAAGGGGATACGCGTCAAACGCGACCGCTTTCCCCAGATCTTCGCGGCCATAGACGACGTGAGCGCGCGCACTGGTTTGCGCCATCCCAGTCGCGTGCTGCTCGTCCCAGGCACGGTCTTCTTCGTCGCACAGACTCATCCGTTGCGCCGCCTCTTCTGGCGCGAGCGCACGCTGGGGATTGGCGTCGGCGCGCTGCCACTGATGAGCGACGTAGAGATGAAGGCGATCATCGCCCACGAGATGGCGCACTATGGGCGTATGCGTCTGGCGTTGCATCGCTACTACGCGGGAGCCGAGAGAGGGCTGGCGCAGATCGTGCGCGCGCTGCAAGACACTATCTCGTCGGAGAGCCGCGCCCGCAACCGCTACAAGCGGTTCTACTACTACGGCGGGTATCGCGGGAACATCGCGACGAGCATGGGCTGCGCCGTCTCGCTCCTGATCTGGATCGTGACGCTGCCGATCCAGGTAGTTCTGGGTCTCTTCCATCTGCTCCTGCTGCACGAGAGCCGGACAGCGGAATACGAGGCGGATCGCGTCGCCGTGCGCGCCTACGGACCTGAGGCGCTCGCCAACGGGCTAACCAGCGTCATGACGGCGTCGAACTCGCTGGCGCGCGGCGTCGTGGGTGGCGACAATCTCTATGAGGCGCTACGGAAACACTACGCCAACCTGCCTCCGTCGGCGGTCGCGCAACTGCGCGCGCAGAGCACACGCGACTTCCGCTCGTTAGAGGACACACATCCCACGACGCCGGATCGTATTCGCGCGGCGTTTCTGGTGGGCGCCGCCGATCCTGGCAGACAGGACGAATCGCAACCCGCGGTTCAATTAATTGTTCCAGCCGGGGAAAGCGACGCCAGCGCCATCGAGCGCCAGCTCAGCGCGATGCTGCGCGGGGGAACACGCAGGCGGCGCTAATCGTTCTCCGCCTCCGACGGCTCTGACTCAGCGACGAGTGGACGCGTCGTGGCGTCCTTCATCAACTTGGGGAAGCTGACATCGCCGAAGCGCGCTGGCCCCATCGTGGTTTGCCGGGGAGGAGCGCTTTGCTGCGTCTCCAGGTTGATCGCACGCGCCTCGCCGTTGACAACCTCTGGCGCCGTCCGCAGCGAGGGTAGTAGCTCAGTCGAAGGGACAGGTGGAATCGAGGGAAACATCGGGCGAGACGGCCAGACGCCGGATGATTCCCATTGCGATGGCGTCTGCTGAGGCGCACGCGCCTCACCGGGAAAGCTCGCCTTGGGGCTTGGCAAGGCGGGTATGGAGAGCGGCGAGAAGCTCTCATCACGCTTCACTAGACGCCCGCCAAGGATCGCCTCGACGCTCTCGATACTGGCGCGCAGCTCCTGCGCGGCGCGTTGTGTCTCCTGCCCACCCTGTGCGGCGATCCGGCCCTGCGCGACGACATGATTCATCAGCTTGGTAATGTGGTCGCTGTAGACGCGCGCATCCTCCATGCCCGCGCCAATACGTGTCGCCATCAGCGTGGTCTCGCGCGCAAGCCGCATCACCACCGTTGGGTCGGGCTCCGCGCCAGGCTGTGAGACCTCCGCCCAGATCGCCCCCGCAGATTGCTGCAGCGCGGGATAGCCCTGATTTACAGAGGTGACGAGCGCATCCAAGCCACGCGCCCCGTCCCCAATCTGTCGCGCCAGCCGCTCTTGCCGGCGCGACGCCAGGACAGCCGCGTGCGCCGCGTGCTCCATCGCCACCGTGGACGCCGCTACGAAGCGCAAGTGCGTCTGCAGCTCGCCAAGAGTTTGGCCGGTCGAGCGATTGAAGCGATACGCGCCCACGCCGATAACGAGCAGCGCGAGCAGTAGCCCGATGATGGTAAGCGCCAGCATCGCCGCATTGACGCCCGCCAGCGCCTCCGCCAGCGGCGTCGCCACCATCAGCGCGCCGACGAATGTTCCGTCGGCGTCGAAGATTGGGGTATAGGTGGCGGCGTATTCGACTCCACCAGCGCGTACGACGCCAGAATACGCATGGTGACAGTCAACTGGCGCGACCGGACCACAAGAGCCGACGACGGCTGGCTCCGCAGCGGATGGGAGTGGCGCTCCAACGATATCCATGTCGTGCGCCGCGACGGCGACGAGCGACTGCCCATTGTACTGGAACAGCGCAGCGTCATCGCCCGTCATAGCGCTGATACGGTCGGATAGGTCTACGCTTGCCTGCGGAGAACTTGCGAGCGTCTGAACGCTGTTCGACAGCATCGCGCTCGCTATCGCCGCCTCGCGGGCGAGTCGCGCTTGCTCCTCGGCAAGCGTCT
>DATAOM010000404.1:0-6772 GCA_036265775.1 Ktedonobacterales bacterium
CTGCTCAGCCGGAGTATTTCCCCGAGAGCTTTCCGCGCGACACGTTTCCCGCCTATGTCTGGACCGAGCGCCCGGCGTCTCTGCCGCAAGAAGTCTGGACGACCGAGACGACGCACCGCGATGGCCAGCAGGGCGGGCTGCCGCTCACCACGGAGCAGGGGTTAGCGATCTACGACCTCCAGTGCCGCTTCACCGGCGTCTCGGGAGCGATTCGTCAGGCCGAGTTCTTCGTCTACCGCCCCTCGGACCAGGCCATGCTCAAGGGCGCGCTAGAGCGCTATCAGAGCGGCGCGCCCATCGAGCCGACGACCTGGATTCGCGCGGCGGCGAAGGATGTGGCGCTGATCCGCAGTTTGGGTGTGCGCGAGACCGGCATGCTCGCCTCGGCCTCCGACTACCACACCTTCCATAAGTTCACGCCAGGAGGTCGCAATCAGGCGGCGCAGACCTACCTGGAGGCGGTGCAGATGGCGCTGGACGCGGGCATCCGTCCCCGGCTCCATCTGGAAGACGCGACGCGCGCGCCGATGGACTTCATGGCGCCGTTCGTCGAGGCGGTGCTGGCGATCAGCGCCTCCTACGGGCCGGAGTTGCGTCCCAAGTTCCGCGTCTGCGACACGATGGGGCTAGGGCTGCCCTACGAAGACGTCGCGCTGCCACGCAGCGTCCCGCGCCTGATTCGCGCGCTACGCGAGCTGGGGCTGGCCGCCGAGGATTTGGAGTTCCACCCGCACAACGATACCTGGTTGGTCGTAGCGAACTGTCTTGCCGCGATCCGCGCCGGATGCGCCGTCATCAACGGGACGTCGCTGGGCAAGGGCGAACGCACCGGCAATGCGCCGCTCGAAGGTGTGTTGCTGCACCTGATCGGGATGGGCTACTTCGCCGAGCGGCAACCCGACTTTACCGCACTGAACGACCTTGCGGACCTCTATGCGCAGATGGGCGAGCCAATCCCACCCAAGTATCCGCTCTATGGGCGCGACGCCCACCGCACCCGCGCCGGTGTCCACGCCGACGGGCTGAACAAGTTCTGGTGGATGTACGCGCCGTTCAACGTGCCTGACTTGCTCGGCAGGCCGCTGGAGGTCTCGCTGACGAAAGATAGCGGACTGGCGGGGCTGGTCTTCGTCATTCGGCAGCGCCTCGGCCTGGATGTCGCCAAGGACGACCCGCGCCTGCTCGAGGTGTACACCTGGCTGACCACCGAGTTCGACAATGGGCGACAGACCAGCGTCGAGTGGGAGGAGTTAGAGCCGGTTGTGACACGCGCCTTCTCGCCCAGCCCCGCGCCAGACGGCGACCTCGCCAGAATCTGACTCCTTGAACGCAAACCTGGCTCATGTTTAGGTCGTCTCAGACGTGGCCGGGAAGCCAAAGAAGCTATAGCTGAGGAGCGTGAGGGGAGCCAGTAGCAAGACGAGTATGACGGCTGGCGACTGGACAAAGGGTGACGACTGGCTTCCACAGGTGGTGAGTCCGAGCGCCTGATCGAATATCCCCGAGAGCGTGGTGATAATCGCCAGCGCGACCGGCGGGGGGTTATCCAACGCCGCGCCATAGAGGAAGGCGAGGGCCGCGACCGACGCGACGATCAGACCCGCAAGCCAGCCCCACCGCCTGTGCGCGATGGCAAACCCGGCCGCGACGGCGCTGCCGACTATTGTGGTGAGGAGCCCAAAGACCCCGAAAAAGACAAGAGATAGCTTGAACAAGAACGTTCTCGGGCAGGGATTGCTTAGGTATGAAGAGATGTCGAAGAAGAGACCAGTTCCGAGCGCCACAAGGGAGATAAGCGCGAGAATTCGCAAAGTTAGACGCATGGCGCTCCCTCTGTCTGCCGGATAGAGGCCCATGCCTACTATTGGGATGACATGCCGCTTACTATAACTACGCAAGCGGCAGCTATTGCCTCACGCCATACCGGCTGGTCAGCCGTAGTGGTACAGCATCTGTAGTGGAGAATAGTCGTTCTCCGGCGCTCGCATCACTGGTGATCCCAGAACAGAGGGTTCGAGCCGCGATGGACCTTCTCAAGAGTCGCGGAGATCAGGGAAAGGTCCCTGTAGATGCTCATCTTCTGGCAAAGAACACCTACAGGGACCCTATGAAGCGAACCGTTTTACCGAACTCCTAACCAGGGGAGAAGTTGGGCTTCCGCTACCTTTTCAAGGAGACGGCCTGCTGCTCTGCCGACTCGCGCTCGGCTTGAGTGGCGTAGGCTGGCTGCCGGTGGCGCGCTCCGGGGATGCGCTGCGCCAGTCCGGTCACCAGCAGCGGCAGAACCAGCGTCGCATCCGCAAGCACGGAGACGGCGTGCTCGCCGGAGCCAATCGCCTGCGCGCCTAGGGCCACGCTGCCGCTGAGTGTTGGCGTCTCAAGTCCGAGCGAGGTCGTCAACTCCCACGCCTGCGTCAGCGTCGCGTCCGCCAGCCCTGCCCCCAGCCGCAGCGCGCCGAGACGGGGCCATGCGCCCAGTAGCCGCGCCAATGCCTCCACGTCGTCGGTCGCATTGAGCCGCAGCCGGAGTCCCTGCGCGCGCGTCCTCACAAGCGCGGCGCCAAATGCGCTCACCGCCAGATCCGGCGTGAAGATCGGCGCGCCCACCGCCGCAGCCGCCTGGATCAGCCCCTTGCGCGGCGCGCGGCTGGGTAGCAGCTCGCCGATCTGCTTCCACAGGTCGGCGCTGTTCGTGACCTTCGCCAGATCCATCGCCGCGAGCAGTTCCAGGAAGAGCGCGTCGGTCGCCGCGCGCCCCTCGGCCAGCGCGACCATCGTCTCGCCGTCGTCATAGTGCGCGTAGCCCAGCGCCTCATAGAGGTCGGCGTAGAGGTCGTCGGCGCTCGCGATCACCACGTCCACGTAGCGATGATCCACCGCATAGACGAGCGTCTGGCGCATACCCGCCGCGATGACCGGCTCTGAGAGCGCCAGCGCGATAGTGGATTCCGCATCGCGCGCGAGCCGCTCCCATTCCGCCAGCGCACGTCCCAGCAGGCGCGCCTGCCGTCCCGTCGCCGCCATCTTGTCGAGCAGCCCGCTGACCGAGGCCGTCGGGTTCACCTGGACTGGCTCTGCCGCTGTGAGAGGCTTGCCATCCGTGCCGAGCGGCGCCTCATGCTCACCCAGAGGAACGACGCGAGCGCCGCCGCGCGCGCACGGCTCGCAGTCCACCGCCGCATCCGCTGAACCGAGATCGGGCGTCACGCCGTACCGCGGCCAGATCATCTGCCCGTTCGCGCCGTCTGGCTTGTTGGTCGCATTCGCCTGTTCAGCGCGCCGCGCCAGCGCAGCCTCGCGCTCTCCGCTCAGCGCCGCCGCTGGAGTATCTGGAATGGCTGGCTCTTTGCTGACGATCCCCGCCGCCAGCCGCGCCTGCGCCGCCGCGATCAGCTCGTCGGTCGCGCCGTCCTTGCCGTGGTGTGGACCCTTGAAGGAGAGGCCGCGCTGGACGAGCATGCGGTCCATTTCCTTCACGTCGAAGGCGTCGCGAATGTACTCGATGGCCTTCTCGTGGTCAAAGTTCTTGCACGAGAAGATGTCCATGGTGAAGTAGTCGAGTTCGGGGAAGGTATGGAGGGCGATGTGGCTCTCGGCGATGACGACGAGGCCAGACACGCCGGAATAGGCGGGATCGGGGGCCTGGTACTCGAACATGTACGGGCCGCCGATTTTGGTCATGCCAATGGCGTCAGGGTAAGCGTTCAAGACCTGCTCGACGAGAATCCTGTCGCCGAGCTTGCGGGTGTCACAACGGGAACCATCAATGATCAGGTGGGGTCCAAACACGCGCGAGGCTCCTTAGAAGCGACTACGAGGTCGCTAGCTGTTTCCGCTCTGGAAACAGGCGATATACCAACTGAGATACGTGCCGACAAGCGCGCCGCGCGCCGGCTCTGGCATGCGCTGGCAATAGTCGCTACTCATACCATCCCTTTCCCTGCGTCAGACTCCCTACCCAATCGGCGTGATACCTCTCGCATCAGCCGCGAAGCGCCACGACGGGCAGTTCGAGGAGGCGGTCTGACGTAATGGGCCAGCGTTCACATGGGAAGCGCCGCGCGGTGGCGCATGACGCAATCCCGACCGAGAACTATATACGTTCGAGCGGGTGAAAAGTCAACCGCCTGCCCGCCCGCTTTCCAATCCGCGCGCATGGCGTGTACAATAGACTGACATTTTGCGCTGTCTGGCGCACGATGCGCGCAAGCGCCAGGAAGCGCCTGCCACAGTGTTTGCCCCAGGCGCCGGACGCGCGCTACGTTCCCCCATCCGCGAAAGTGAGCGCCGATGATATGCCCACATTGCGGGAATGAGACTCCCGAAGGTCATTACTGCGGCTACTGCGGCGCGCGTCTCACCGCGAGCGCAAACCGCAATCCTGCGCGCCGTGGGTCGGCCTACGCCGCCAATCCCCACCAGAGCGTCTACCAGCCCGATGTCATCTCCACCTTCTTCCCGCATCTCAACCCAGCGCGCACACGCCTCTTCGGCTGGATTCTGGCGGGACTAGCGGTCGTGATCTTCGCGCTCGGCTTCGCCAGGTTCGTGCCCATCTCGACGGTGCTGGCGGCGCTGCTCGTGCCGCTGCTTTACCTGGCGTACTTCTACGTCGTGCAGGTGTATGAGGATGAGCCGGCGTGGGTGCTGGGCGCGACCTTCCTCATCGGCGCGATTCTGGGGCTGGTGGCGACGCTACTGCTCTATCGCTCGGTCATCTCTGGTCAGTCGATATTCGTCCGCCCCAAGCCGAGCCATGTGCTGCTGGTCGGCGTGGGAGTTCCGTTGCTGGCGCAGGCGTTGATGCTGGTGGGACCATTGATCCTCTTCTTCGCGCGGCGGCAGCGCTTCAACGACATGCTGGACGGCCTCACCTTCGGCGTCGCCTCCGGCCTGGGCTACGCCGCCGCCGAGAGCATCGTCTACTCGTGGCTGCTCATCACCGGGTTGGCCCCGGCGCTCGGCGATCCATCCTCACTGGCGCTGCGCACGATCCCGCTGGCCCTGCTCAAGCCGCTGCTCTACGCTGGAACCACCGGCCTGATCTGCGCGGCGCTCTGGCTGCGATTCGACAGGACGCCGCCGACGCGCGAGATGAGCGCGCTGACCTCGCTGCCGGTCGCCCTCATCGCCGCCATCCTCGGCATGATCATCCCGGCGCTGGGTGTGACGTTGTATGGCGGGCAGTGGCTCAACATCCTGTGGTACGCCATCCCACTTCTGGGGATCATCCTGCTGCTGCGCCAGGTGCTGCACGTTGGGCTGATCGACAAGGCGCGCTCAGTGGGCCACGGCGGGACGATCACTTGTCCGCACTGCCACCAGACCGTGGCCGATCTGCCCTTCTGCTCGAACTGCGGCATCGCCATGCGCTCCATCTCCAAGCGCGCGCGTGTTCCCGTGACGGCGGGCGCGCCAGCGGAGACAGCGACAGATAGGACATCGGCGGACACAATACCGAACACAACGCAACCGGACACGACCGATACCACGCCGCCGCCAGATCAGCCAACGGAGGGCCATGATGCAGAGAATGCGTAGACGCCTCCCACTCTTGTTCGGCCTGCTGGCTGTGGCGCTGGTGGCGATGGCCTGTGGCGCCGAGGCCGCGTTGCCTCCACAGCAGCCCGCCGCGACTCCCTGCGTCTCGAACTGCCCACCGCTCGTCGGCTACAGCTCGCCGATGAAGCTGCTCTCGACCGACCACTTCAGCTTCTACTACAGTTCACCGCCCTGGAGCGTGGACTCGCAGGATAGCAGTAGCGCGACGCTCTTGCATGACTCCGACTATGGGACGATCAGCGCGCAGTTCTTCGCCGTCAGCGTGCGTTCTGGGACGAGCGCCGACGCGCTCCTCTCCTCGTGGACGCGCCAGAACCTCGACAGCAGCCAGTTCGCGGGCCTCCAGGACGAAGGACCAGTCAACGGCGCCGAGATCGGCTATGTGCGTGGCGCCGGCGAGCAGTACGCAGCGGTGGTCAACCAGCCGAACGCGCCGAACGTCCCCATCTACATCCAGATCATGGCCAGCACGCAAGGAACGTCGGGTATCGTCTTCGCCGCCGTCAGCCCGCTCGATCCAAACAAGCCCGATCCCACCAATCCTCGCCAGGTGCGCAGCAACGCCTACGATCAACTCGTCAACTCGCTCTCCTGGCTCTAATCGTTCACGAATCGCATCGTTTCGTACCCTATTCGGAGGCGTTCTCATGCGCAGACTGCCGCTCCGTTCACTTACCGCAGCCGTTGCCTTGCTAACCCTCCTGGCGGGCTGCTCATCCTCGGCGCCTTCAGCGGGAGGGCATGGTTCTTCTTCAGGCGTCACGCCATCGACCCGCGCGGGTCTGGTGGGGACGACGGGGGACAATCACGGGACGCGCATCGGGCCGACCGACCCCAGGCGGGCGATCAGCCTCTCGATCAGCATGGCGACCGCCTCCGACGCCGAGATCAACCGCGCGCTCGCCGCGATCGAAGACCCGAACTCGCCGGACTATCACCACTACCTGACGCCAGCGGAGTATGCGCAGCGCTTTGGCCCCTCGGCGGCGGCGCTGGTCACGGTCGAGCGCTCGCTGAGCGACGCGGGCTTCCACGTCACGCTGCCCTCGGCGGGCGGCTCGCTGCTGGGCGCGCAGGGCACGGTGGCGCAGGCGGAGACGTTCTTCAGAGTCCAGCTCAGCGACTATCGCACCGCGAGCGGCGAGACCTACTACGCGCCGGATGCGGCCCCGCGCCTGCCGGAGGAGTGGAAGGGCGCGGCGCTCAAAGT
>DATAOM010000405.1:0-8183 GCA_036265775.1 Ktedonobacterales bacterium
ACGAGCGCTCTCTCTGATTATCCGCGCTCAGGTAAGGCGCTGGTATGTCCGGTGGGCGATATCGATAACGCGATCTGGCTCGAATTGCCCCATCACCCTGCGCACGCCGTCCTCACGATCCTCCACGCCGCCCTGCATACCGAAGACCTGCTCGCCGTACGAAGCGAAGTCCGCGACGATACGCTCGTAGCGATAGTAGGCGAGCGCGGTCAAGTCAATCTCGACCGCTCCGTAACCCTGATAGAACAACGTCTCCTCGTGCGGAGTGTCCCAGATCGCGCCGATGCCAGCGCCGAAGAACATCAGGTCGCGCTCTTTGGGCGCGAGGATGGGATCGTCCCAATCCACGATGGCCAGTTCACCGTCCGCGCCGAGCAGAACGTTGCCAGCATGCAGGTCCGTGTGGCACAGAACGAATGGGAGTGGCCTCTCTCGTAGTTTCTGCGCAAGGTCAGCCGCTCGCTCTACCAGCGTCGCTATCTCCTCCTGCTTCTCGCGCCAGCCAGCAGCCAGTTGTTCTGCGATAGGATCGGTAAAACGGCCTCCGTCGACCTGCTCGCTATATGCTGTGACGATGTCGCGCCAGCGTGGCGAGTAGTCTTCATTGGGGATACGCGCGGCGAGCGATGCGGGAAGGACCGCCGCATGAACGGCGCGCAGACTCTTTCCGAGCGTCCGCCATTGCGCATCGGAGAGCGGCCGCTCGAAGCCATTGGGGCCGTCGAAGAACGGATACAAGATCCAGGCGAAACCATGCCCGCTCGTCCAGAGCGCGCCGCCAGTGGTCAGAAGAGGCGCCATGACCGCTGGCGCGCCGTGCTCGTGGAGGAAGGCTGGTACGGCGACGGCGATCTCGTCAAAGCGAGCGCGCCGCAGCTTGAGGAAGTAGGCCGTCCCATCAGCGCTGCCGAGGCGATAGACGGCAGCGTCAGCATCGGCGCCGATGGGCAAAAACGTGACTTGCGTGACATCTACGCTGTAGGCGTCGTGCACGTAGGTGGCGATGACATCAGGGCTGAGATCGGGTGGTGTGAGCATAGATGAACTACGGGCGGCGACAGCTTGATCTCACAGAGATCGTGGCTCGCGCGCCGGGCGCGGCGCCTGGATTGTGACCGTCGTGCCAGCGTCATCCTGGCTCCCCACGTGCAGCGCGCCGCCCACCAGGCCCATTAGCGCGCCATGCGTCAGCAGCCCGCTCTGTGCGCCGCCACTCGTGGAAAGCAACGAAGGCGTAGACATGCTGGCGATGTCCTGGTCATTCCCTACCCCATCGGCGCTCACACCAATACCATCATCTCGCACAACCGTCGTGATCCACCGCTCGTCCGCGCGTAGCTCCACCTCCAGCGTCAGCGGACGGTGCAGCGACTCTCCACGCGCATGTTTGCTGGCGTTGCGGATCGCTTCGAGCGTCGCCCCCAGCAGCAGGTCGGCCACAATCGGCGGCAGTGTGTCGGCGGCGGCGCGCGCGTCATCAGGCAGGCTCAGGCGCACGGTATCGAACGAGCCACGGAACTCCCCTTCCAGCGCGGCGCGCAACGCTCTGGCGAAACCCTGTTCCAGGCGGCGCAGGTTCGCCATCGGCGCGGAGCGCATCAGGGCGGCGAGGTCACGGTGCGCCTGACCCAGCTCGCGCTGCGTCTCCTCCATGCCTCTTTCTATCTCCGCGGGCAGCGCTTCATCGTGCGGAGCGGATGTGGAGACCTCCCGCTCCACGACGCCAGCGGGAACAGCGGCAGGAAGAATACGCGCCCGCAGCGATTCCAGGCGCATAATCGCCAGATGCAGACGCGGCAATACCTCATCATGCAGCACGCGACGAGGCAGCGCCGCGCTGAGTTCGGACTCCATACCGCGCTGGCGCGCAAGCGAGGCGATCACCTGGGCGGCGGCGAACTCGCCCACCGCGTCGAGAATGCGCTGGCCACAGGCGCGCGCGATCTCCAGATCGGCGGAGGTATAGCCCGCGCCGTCCAGCCGTGGCCCAAGCTCCAACTGCGCCACCACGCCGCGCTCATCGCTCACAGGCAGAATCCAGTCGCGCATCTCGGCCAGCCCGGCCAGATCAACGTTCTCGCTCGCCGGAGCCACATAGGTCAAGACTCGTCGCTGACGCCCTACAGTGATCGAGAGCCGCCCGCGCGACGCCTGCAGCACGTCGCGGCAAAGGCTGGTGAAGAGCGCCTCGGCGCTGCGCTCGACCTCCAACGGGTCGGCGGCGAGCCAGCCCGCGTGGCTGTTGGTGAGGCTCGCCACAAATGGGCGCAACTGGGTGAGCAGATGATCGTGGGCGATGTAGGACTGCCAGGTGAAGAGCGCATAGGCGCAGGTCACCAGCGCGACGAGGACCAGGAGCTCCGGCAAGCCTTCTGGCTCGATAGCCGCCATCCCCGCGATCACCAGCGAGAGCAGCGCCGCCACCGCCGTCGTCCCGCGCCAGTGGCTCAGGAACCCGCGCTGGGGCAGCCGCCGCTCGATCAGGATGCCTTGCCGCACGACCGCCCAGCCAACCATCAGCCCAACGCCCGCCAGCGCAATCTGTATGAGGAGATCGGTCGCCACCAACGGGAGCGGCACATGGCCGCGCGCCGTCGGCGGCAACAGCGAGAAATCCACTGGAACCGGGCTAATGGAGGCCCGCCGCGCCGCGATGAAAGTCAGCACGCCGATCAGCGCGACCACCGCGCCAGTGAAGAGCATGCAGAACGACGCGGCCAGCAAGCCACGTCGGGAGCGACCCCAGGCGTCGGCGGCGTTCCAGCGCGGCGCCCCATCAACTGCCCGAACAGGCGCAGGAGAGGGCGTGTCCGGCATTTTGCGTTGAATCAACGCGAGCGAGACCCAGGGCAGGCTGGCGCAGGAGGCGACATAGACGACGAAGGCGACCGCGAGCACCAGGAGCGCGGGCGAATGTGCGGCGGGCGGCGGGGTGGCGTGACGCAACCGCAACGAGGCGTCGAGCAGACGGATGAAGTCGCCATAGCTGGCGATGGCCGGCCAGGCGGGAATGGTTAGCAGCGCGGCGAGAATCCCCAGGACGGCGACACCCTGCAGCACGGGCAGCCGCATACGTCGCCACGAGCCGGTGACGTCGGCATAGCGCAGTCCCGTCGCCGCCCAGAGGAATGGCGCGATAAACGCGGGCGCCCAGGCCAGCCGCCACCAGACGTCCACTGGCGAAGGGCCGCCCGGCACTCCGGCGCCGACCAGCGCGCCATGGCAGAGGAAGAAGAGCGCGGCGGCCAGCAGGCCGATCCCACCAATCCAGGTCACACGACTCTGGCGGTTCCCATTCAGCAGCACCGTCAGTCCCAACCAAAGATAGATCATCAGGTTGAAGACCGAGATGGCGATGGCGGCCTGGGCGACGGCGACCTGGAGAAAGGCGCTCATGTGCGCTTACCTTCCGTCTCGTCAAAGAGCGGCGTCCACTCACCATGCCGGTCAGGAATCAGCGCTTGCCCCTGCTCGTCCCAGATGATTGGTCGGTCGAGCGTATAGATCAGCGTGGCGCGCGCGCGAGCCACTTTCTCGTCGGTCGCGCTCTCGCTCAGGCGCCAGGCGTCGTAGATGCGCCCGTTCGTGCGACTGACAGCGCGGGCGTCGCGCAGGCCCAGGCGCGCCGCGATCTGCTCGTTGGTCAGCCCCTGCGCCACCAACTCGACGACACGTAGCTCGTTCGGCTCCAGCAGCGCGCGTGGCGAGGTCTCGTCCTTGGCGCGCACCTCGTCCACACGATCCTCGATCTCCGGATCGATAAAGCTGCGTCCGGCGATGGCGTCGCGCAGCAGCGGCGTGAGCATCGAGGGCAGCAGGTAGTTGCTCTTGCGCACGTAGGCGTAGTGGCTGAGGATGCCAGAGGCGCGGAACTCGCGGAAGTAGGTGTCGTCGTCCTGGATAGAGTAGAAAACGACCGGGAAGCGTGGCCGCTCGCGCCGGATTGCCACGGCCGCGCCGACACCACTGAGCGCCTCCGCTCCGGCTTCAGGGTCACGCAGCTCGACATCCATCAGCGCAACCTCGATCTCGCCATTGGCCTCCGCCCGCGCGATGGCCTCGCGCGCGGTCGCCGCCTCGGCGATGACCTGCGCCTCGCTAGTGGCTTCGAGTCCCTCGCGTAGCGCGCGCCGCACCGGCGCATGGTCCTCCACCAACAGCAGGCGCATCATACCAATGATCTCTCTTCTAATCCGTGAGCGCCTCGCCTCGCGCCGCGTTAGACTCTTCCGACGCCTGAGACGGAGCCGATTGCGTCACAGCATCATCCACCGCAGGCGCAGCATCTTTCACCTGCGGAGTAGAGCCGCCTCGTCTGCGCGCCAGTCGCAGGATCAGATCGATCACGAGTACGAACGCAATGGCGCCGAGTCGCACGAACAATCCCCATGGCTCCAGCGCAGGAAACTGGCTTTTCACCAGCGCATCGTCGAGGAATAGCCCGGCGGCGGTCCAGGCGAGAACGACGGCGGCGAGGTCGATCAGCCAGGTGAAGCGCTCGACGATCTGCGCGATCAGCGCGCTGGCGACGAAGAGCAACAGCATACTCACGAGCAGCCCGGCCACCAGCAGCCAGATGTCGCCGTGTGCGAGCGCTCCCACTGCGAGCACGTTATCGAGGCTCATCGTCGCGTCCGCCAGCAGAATCGTGAGGATGGCCGGCAGCAAGTGGTTGTGCGCCTGGAAGTGACCGCGCTGGTCGTCGTTCTCGCCGATCAGCAGACGGATCGCGATGAACAGAAGTATGACCCCGCCAATCGCGCGCAGCAGCGAGATCTGCAGGAGCGTCGTGGCGACGCTGGCGAGTATCAGCCGGAAAATCACCGCGCCAATCCCGCCGAAGACAATGGCGATCATGCGCTGCCTGCGAGGAAGGCGGCTGGCCGTCGCGCCGATCACCAGCGCGTTATCCCCGCTCAACACTAGATCGATCAGCAGAATACCAGCAGCGGATGCAAAGAAGGTAAGGTCAAACTGAGGAGGCGTGATGGTCGGGAATGTAAATGGAAGTATCATCGAACGCCCCTCCTTGGCGGGTCCAAAGCGCGAGGCCACGCTGCGACACGCTATTCCTCTGTTGTACCATAGTTCGCGCTCAGCGCAACCCACACACGTGTAAAATCGCCGAATTGAGGGTGTGCGATTGAGCGTGTCTCGCGGGGCTATCCCTGATCGCCCTTCTCCAGTGGTACACTGCTCAACAGCATATAAGATGAGCGACGGCGCGACATGCGCCGCGCAAGCTGAGAGGGAAATGAGAGCCATGGGCAGTCTGGATGGACAGACCGTGTTGATCACAGGCGCGAGCGCAGGTATCGGGCAGGCGATCGCCCGTAAGTTTCTGAGCGAGGGGGCCGATTTGGTGATCGTCGCGCGGCGGCAAGAGCGGCTCGAAGAACTGGCGACCGAGGCGAAGCAGGCTGGTCGGCGCTGCGCATTCGTGGTGGGCGACGCGCGCGAGGAGGAGACAGCCAAACGCGCGGTCCAGACGGCGCTCGACGAGCTTGGCAAGTTGGACATACTGGTCAACAACGCCGGTGTCGGCATCTATGGCGACCTCGTCAAGACGAGCGCCGAAGATTACGACACGATGATGGACAGCAACATGCGCAGCACGTTCCTCTTCAGCCGGCATGCGGTTCCGGTGATGATCGAACGTGGCGCGGGCTTCATCATCAACATTGCCTCGATGGCCGGCGTTATGGGCTTCGCGGGCGAGGCGGCCTACTGCGCCACCAAGTTCGCCCAGGTCGGCTTTACGCAGGCGCTGGACCGCGAGCTACGCCCGCGTGGCATCAAGGTCGGCGCGGTGTGCCCAGGTGGCGTCAAGACCGAGTTTGCCATCGGGACCGGACGCACAGAGGAGGGCGTCGCGCAGTCGGGCATGCTCGAAGCCGAGGAGGTAGCCGCCGCAGCGCTGCTGATGGCGACGCAGCCTGCGGGCGCGCGCATCACCGAGATTCGCATGCGCCCGATGGTCGAGCCGCTGGCTGGGCGAGATCCAGAATAGGCGCGCCTGCCCGCAGATAGGGCGCCATGGTAGCAGACGCCATGCATGAGTGTTGCTGATCTGCTTCGGGGCGTTCACACCAGCGATCGGAGGTACTGGACATGGAAGAGACCATTGATGAGCTCTTTCCCACTACGCCTGACGCGGTCCGGGCAATACTTGCTGAGGTCCGGAGAGTTGTACGCGACGCTGTCCCTGGGGTGACCGAAATCCTCTATCATGGAGCGCTGGGATACGGCCCCAACGGTTCGGGATCTGACCGTATCCTCTACATCGCGCCACAGAACGGCTATGTGAATCTGGGATTCTTCTTCGGCGTCGGCGCATCCGACCCAACAGGCCTGCTCGAAGGCGCTGGCAAGCGGATGCGCCACGTCAAGATCAGAACCGTCCTCGCCGCACAGAACCCAGCGCTCGTTCCCTTGATCCAGGAAGGCTGGGCCAATGGGGTGAAGGCGTACACTCAGTTCCACGAGAGACGCCGCAAGCGTCGTGAGCCGCTGGCCGAACGTTAAGCGCGCTTGGCAGCGCGGAAGAGGAGCTACATGAACTACACATCGCCGCAAGGAAGCGGGTGATGAACTGGCGCGTCCGCCTCGCGCAGGTGCGCTGGGCGCTCGTCTTGAAGACCGCCGTGCTGGTGTATCTCGTGACCTTGATCCTGGGTCTCGCGGTATCCTTTCCCCTGCTCGCTTTCCTCGGCTGGGCGCGCCTGGACGCCTCTCGCGCCTTTCAGCTTTCCTTCTTGATCACCGCGGCCTTGATATTCGCGGTGACAGGATATGGGGCCTTGTGGGTCGCGCGCAGGGTAGAACACGCGGCGCTGCTGCATGGCTTCCTGGTCGGTCTGGTGGTCGCGCTCCTCTCGTTCCTCCTCGATGTGCTCTTTCACCCAGTCCTTGAGCCAACCGGGCTGATACTCTATGTCCTGATGATCGCAGCAGGCGCGCTCGGCGGCGCATTGGGGAGTTGGAGGCGGGAGCCGTCGTAGCTCAACAAACTAGGACGGTGTATTTCGCTCTAATGGTATTGAACAAACGGGAGCAGAGCGCCAAAGACGCCCTGCTCCCACTGGCGCCGCCACTTTGCATTCCCCTATTCGGGCTAAGTCGTCACGCGCCGCCGGAAGAAGATGACGCCGCCGATCAGGCAGGCGATCAGCGCGGCGCCGAGCGCGAGCAAGATCCAGGTGATATCGAGCGTTGGCAGCTCATGCCCGCCAATGGATGGAACCATCGCGTAGCGCAGCCCTTCGGAGGCGTAGGTCAGCGGATTGAAGAGCGTGAGGGTCTGAAACCACTTGATATTCTCCAGCGCCGACCATGGGTAGAAGACGCAGCCCGTGAAGATCAGCGGTGTGAGCACGAGCGCGAACACCAACGGAAGCTGCTGGACAGGAGCCAGCGTCCCCAATAGCACGCCAAACGCGGCGCCCACAAAGGCGACCAGGATGAGCAGACCAATCAGAAAGACGAGACGGTCCGTGCGCACCTGATAGCCGTCGCCTAATATCCAGTAGCCCAGCGGGAAGATCAGCGCGCCCGCCAGCAGCCCGCGCATCGCCGCCAGCAGAATCTTCTCGACAGCCACCAGCGTCACGGGAATCGGCCCGAGTAAACGGTCCTCGATCTCCAGCGTGAAGCTCAGGTCGCGCGCCAGGTCAATCGCGGTGGCCTGAAACGCCGTGAGGAACGTCGTGATAGCCACGACGCCCGGCAGCAGGACTACCGAGAAGCCGCCCCCTGTCGCCCCGATGCTCGAGAGCACCTTGCCAAACACGAAGAGGTAGAAGAGGGGCTGGAGCAGCGTTTGCAGCAGGAACGGAATGGCCTGCCGCCGCGTCACCAGCAGGTCCCGCCGGATGATCGCCAGAAACGCGGTCGCGCTCGCCTGGATAGGGCCGAGGTAACGCGTGGTGGGTCGTTCGGTGGTCGGAGCCATGGCGCTCATGATCGCAATGCCCTTCCTGTCAGGTGAATGAAGACGTCCTCCAGGCTTGGCCGCGCGACACGCAGATCGAGCAACTCACCCTGCTCCTGGATGACCGCCTGAGCGGCGCTCGCCAGCAGCGCGCCAGCGTCCTGCGTGGCATAGACGCGGTACAGCACATTCCCTGTCGCGCCCTCATCCGTCGCCGGGCGCGCCACCTGCTCCACTGTTGTGACGCCGGGCA
>DATAOM010000406.1:0-3805 GCA_036265775.1 Ktedonobacterales bacterium
TCGATCGCGCTCTACGCCCTCGCGGGGATCGGCGCGTTGGCGCTGCTCGCCGTGATCGTGCTGGTGATCTTCGTTCTGCGCAGGCGGCGTCTCGCGCGATTGCCAGCGTACGATGAGCAGGGGCTTGACCTCCTGCCGAGAAATAGCCAGTTACCGCCAGCGGATGTCCTCCAGCCAGCGGGCGCTCGCTCAGCGGGGATGAGCGGCGGGCTGGGGTCGCGTGACCCGTCGCGCTCGCCGTTCGACGCGCCGCCCGACCCCATGGGACGCATGCCTGCGGTCAGCGGCAGACCACAGGGTATGCCGCAGGGCATGCCACCGAGCGCGCCGTTCGCGCCACTGGAGCCGCCTCCCCCGGCGCCTGTCTCCGACGGACTGCCTGGCGCGCTCTTCGGCATCAACACGCCTGCGCGCCCACGCAACCCGGTGATCCTCGCCGCAACCATCGCCGGGCTGACCGATCCAGGCGTCCGGCGAGCTCTGGAGCCGAATCAAGACAATATCCTCGCGCTCCAGGGCGTTCGCAACGACCAGGGCCGCCCACAGCCCTTCGCGCTGCTCATTGTCGCCGACGGCATGGGCGGCGCCTTACACGGGCGCGAGGCGAGCAGGCTGGCCATCGAGACCGTCAGCCGCGCGCTGCTGCCGGCGCTACGCTCCGAACAGGCGCTTGGTCCTGAGATGCTAGAAGACCTGCTGCGCCGTGGCATCGCCGAGGCGAATCAGGACCTGCGCATGCGCAATACCCAGATCGAGGGCGGTATGGGCACGACCATGACCGCCGCGCTGCTGATCGACGACCATGCCATCGTCGCGAACGTCGGCGACAGTCGCACCTACGTTATGAGTCCCGAAATGGGCCTGCGTCAGATCACAACCGATCACTCGGTGGTGGCGAACCTCGTCGCGGCAGGCGTCATCAAACGCGAGGAGATGTACTCGCATCCACGCCGCAACCAGATCTTCCGCAGTCTGGGCGGCGATGACGAGGCGCTGGAGATCGACACGTTCCGTCTGAGCTTCCAGGCGGGAGACGCGTTCTTGCTCTGCTCGGACGGCCTGTGGGAGATGGTGCACGATCCGCAGATCCAGCAAATTCTCAGCGCCAGCGCCGATCCAACCACCGCAGCGCAATTGCTCGTGCGCGAGGCCAACGCGAACGGAGGAGAGGACAACATCGGCGTGATCGTCGCCCGTCTACGCGAGATTCCGCCACAGGAGATCCAGCCAGGCATGCGTGTCGTCGTCGCGCCGCAGGAGACGCAGCCGCGTTAAGCTGGCGACCGCGCATATCTGGCAAAAGCCGCACGATTGTCCGTTTGTACTGGCGTGTGTAGTCAGCGAGCGCGAGCGGTGCTATACTCGCCACATTGGCGATACTCCAGAAGCGATGCTTCAGATGATCGCTACTGAACACCCGGCGCGCTCGATGACGGCGCGGCTAGCCGCAGACCGCGTCAATGCGAACCGGAGCCAAGCTCTTCCCGCACTTATCTTCATTCTCGCTCTATACGCCAGCGGCGCATATAGCGGCCTTCCGCGCATACCAGCGATGTGACGGTAGGGAGAAACGCACCCATGAACGACCAATGGGGAAACCGGCGCCCAGGCGGCGCAGATACCGGCATCGCGCAGGTGCTTGAGATCTACGCGACCCGCGGTGGTCGTCTCGAGGGCGCGCGCAGGTGGCCCCAGAACCCACTGACATTGACCCATGTGCGTTGGATGAGCGAGTACGGCGAGACCGTCGAGGCGTTCTGCCCGCCAGAAGATGGCGCCAGCATCGCCGAAGACGAGCGCGGCGTCTGGGTAGACCTGGCGGTCGAATTCTCCGCGATGCATCCTAACCCGGCGGGGATGGGCGCCAATTGGGCGCCGCTACCCATCGGCCAGGAGCGCGCGGTCGAGCTGAGCCAGCGCATCATCTTGCGCGGTCCCAGCGGCGCGCGGTCGAACTATGCCCCCGGCGCTGATTACCCCGGTTCCTCGCCATTCGGCACTCCGCGACCCGACGCCTACGATCCCTTCTCCAGCCCCACATCCGGCCTGCCGGGGTTTGGCTCTGGGCAGGTCTCGCCCTCACGTCCACTGCGCCCATCCGGGGTGACGCCGCCACCCTACCCCGGCTTCGGCGGTAGTTTCGAGGGCTACAGCGACGAATCTCCGCGCTATAGTGGCGTCAGCGGGAGCTACCAGCAATCGGATATCTTCGGCGGCGAGACCTCCGTCTTCCCCTGCGTGGAGATTGAACTGCCGACGGCCATCATGGGCTCGACGGTGGATGTCTATACACGCGCCTTCGCCAACGACGTCGCGCGCAACTTCAATCATGCGGTCCATACCATTCCCCAGGCGCGCGAGACACGCGGCTGGATGCGCGCTGGGCGGCTCGTGCTGGCGGCGCGGTTCTCGCTGGGCCAGGCAGGACGGGCCCCCGGCCAGCTCGAGATGGATGCGGCGATCCAGATGCTGCGCGACGCCCTGGCGCGCTACACGCTGACCTACAGCGCGATCGGCCACGCCGACCTGGGCGCGTGGTCGCAGCAGGGCCAGCCCCTGCCGGAATAGTCCCACCGCAAGCGGACCATGCTCAATTGGCCTAACATTCGATTGTCCGCGATCTTTTTTCTGTGATCTTTTTCTCGCGCCCGTTTTGAGGGATGAGCCACAGAATAGGAACGATGCGCGTCGCTGGGCGCGCCTGAAAGCCCATCCTAGTATCACGGCCTCTTGAGAGGTCGCCAGCAGGTGGAGGAACGCGGCCATGAGAAAAGTGATTGCGCTCGAATTCGTCACCCTTGATGGGATCATCCAGGCCGGAGGCGGGCCAGAGGAAGACACCAGTGGCGGCTTCGCGTATGGTGGGTGGCAAGCTCCGTATTCCGACGATGTTCTTGGAGCCGTCATGAACAAGCAGATGAACATGCCGTTTGATCTGCTGTTAGGGCGCAAAACCTTTGACATTTGGGCTCCATACTGGCCGCGCCATGCGGATCAATGGCCAGGCGTCATGACAGCGACCAAGTACATCGCCTCGAATACCATGACATCTTCCGAATGGCAGCCCTCCGTGTTTTTAAGCGGAGACATTGCGGAAAAAGTCAGCGACCTCAAGCAGCAGCCTGGGCCGGATTTGCACGTGTACGGCAGCGCAAATCTCCTGCAGACGCTCATGAAGCATGATCTGGTCGATGCGTTCTGGCTCAAGATCTATCCGCTGACGTTGGGCAGTGGCAAACGGTTGTTTGCCGAGGGCGCCATCCCGGCGGCGTTCACGGTGACGCAGAGCCAAGTCTCCTCAACTGGCGTCATCATCGTGAATTACGAGCGCGCCGGCGTAATTACAACCGGAAGTTTTGGCGACGAGTAAGCCAATCAGGTGGCAGTGCAAGGATAGCGGCAGCTCTCGCATTGCACCTGCTTCGAGCCCATCAGTTCCCTATCAGCCCTGGTTTGTGGCCTGTGGCGTCCGCGCGGGATCGGCTGAAGGCGCCGCTTCCTGTGGAGGCTGTTTGGGCGCGGGCAGGCGGCGCACCGCGTTGTCGCCGTTGAAGCGCGCGCGCAGCACCCAGAGGAATCCCTCGATAAAAATCGCACGCGACATCTTTGACTTGCCCACGCGCCGGTCCTCGAAGACGATGGGCGTCTCGCGAATGCGAAAACCGCTCTTCCAGAAGGTGTAGGCCATCTCCACCTGGAAGGCGTAGCCCTGCGCGTGAATGGCATCCAGGTTCAGCTGACGCAACGCGGCGGTGCGATAACAACGATAGCCTGCGGTGCAGTCTTTGACCGGGATGCCAAGCAC
>DATAOM010000407.1:0-5840 GCA_036265775.1 Ktedonobacterales bacterium
TGCTCTCACTGCTGGCGCTCGCTGGGTGTGCGACCTCATCGCAGAACGCTACGAAAACACAGACACCGCAGGACAACGGCACGTTCGAGACCTACGGCTCGACCACCAACTGGCCGCAGATCATCTACGGCGATGGTGGCCAGTCTGGCTTCAGCGCGACCAACTCGTCCCTGCGCTTCAACACCTTCACCGGACAGGCGACAGACGTGAACTTCCGCAACGGCGACCCCACCAAGTGGGTCATCGCGACGGGGCCGATCGCCGCCAGCCCGGAAGGGTCGTACTTCTATCCGCCAGTGACGGCTGATCCGAACCCGGCGAACGCTGGCACAATCTACCAAGGCTCCCAGAGCGTCTGGCGGACGCAGGACTGGGGCGGCAATCAGGCCTATCTTGAGGCCAACTGCCCTGAGTTCACGACCTCGGCATCGAACCCGGCCTGTGGCGACTTCGTGCGCATCGGGCCTGCCGGAGCGACCGATCTGACGGCCGCCTCGTATGGTGATCGGGCCGGCGCCTTTGTCGCGGCGATCGAGCGCGCTCCTGGCGACACGAGCACCTTGTGGGTCGCGACTGGAACTGGTCGTGTGTTTGTCTCGAAGAATGCGGACGCCGCCCCTGGCAGCGTGACGTGGACGCGCATCGACACGCTGGCGTCGAATGACCCAGGCCGCTTCGTCAGCAGCATCTACGTCGATCCGAGCAACCCCAATCATGCCTGGATCTCGTATTCGGGGTACAACTTCAACACACCCAGCCAGCCCGGACATGTCTTCGAGGTTACGTACAATCCGTCGGGGTCCTCAGCGACGTGGACTTCGCTCGATGGTACTGGCGCTGGCGCGCTTCAGGATCTGCCTGTCACCGATCTCGTGCGCGACGATGTGACCGGCGATCTGTACGCGTCCTCCGACTTCGGCGTGATGGCGCTCGATAGCGGCTCGACCACGTGGAAAGCGGCCGGCGCTGGCCTGCCCAATGTCGAGGTGGCTGGTCTGACCATCGTGCCGGGAGCGCGTGTGCTCTATGCCGCGACACACGGACGTAGCGCCTGGAAGCTGACACTTTCCTAGCGCTGGGTTCACGTCAAAGCGTTTGATTCCCGCCGCATCCAGTGGCGGCGGGAAGTCCAACAGGCGGAGAGCCGGGCGCCCACAAAGTGTCCGGCTCTCGCGCGCGAGATATGATGCAGCGAGGAGGAGCTAGCAGGTAGTTCCGCATGGTCGCTGGAACTAGTCACTGGTGGAGGGCGTCTTTCTTCATCAAGGAGGATAGCGATATGAGATGGCGATGGAGCTACGCCGCACGAGCGACTGCTGCCCTCACGCTCGTTCTGCTGGCGGCGACGGCAGGGTGCGCGCGTCCATCCACTACCTCAGGAGATCAGGGAGATCACGTGACGCCTGATCCTACATCGAGCGCTACGCCAAACCCGGAGGCCGCCGGAGGAGTGAAGATTATCCTCACGAGGGAGCGCTTTGGTCTCCAAGAATCCATCGTAGCGACGATTCAGAACGGATTGGCGACCTCGATCTGGACCACAGATCACCATGCAGATTGCGGTCTGCTGACGCTTGAATACCTCAGTGGAGGCGCATGGCGCGCGGTTGGACAATGCTCTCAGCCCCGCCCCGTGAAAGTCGTCGAGATTGCCGCTGGCGCCGGCACGCCGCAATCCATCGGCTTCTCACAAAATATGGACATGGGGACAGGCTGGTCCGCAGGGACGTACCGTCTGAGTCTGTCGTATGCGCCCAACCAGAGCCAGGCCGATACATCAGGAGCCACCACCGTCCACTCAGACTCTTTCGCCGTCGGGTGATTCCGTCGTCTCCTGTGAGCCATCACAACACATGTGACGGTTCGCGAAGCGTCAGGGCGTCCCATGAGAAGGGTTCGGCATTCACCACGACAGGCCTGTATAGCGCTTGACGCTTGCGCGAGACAGATGCTACACTTGACTCAGCATTCCGGGCGGTTAGCTCAGTTGGTTAGAGCGCCACGTTGACATCGTGGAGGTCACAGATTCGAGTTCTGTACCGCCCACCAGCGCCAGACTCCACTTTCGGGCTGGCGCTTTTTCGCGCCTAACGTCACACGTCGGAGCGATCCAGCTCCTTGTAGAAAATGACCGTGGCGGTCAGTGGGCCAGCCGTCGTGGCCGCGAAACGTGGTATCACGCCCGCCTCGGTATAGCCTACCCTCCGGTAGAGGCGCTCCGCGTCGCTGCCCTGCTCCGTATCCAGGACCAGCAGTGTCCGCCCAGAGTCCAACGCCACGCGCTCGATGGCCTCCAGTAGCTTTTGTGCGATGCCTTGACGACGCGCTGAGGTGTGTACCAGCAGCTTCTGCACCTCGCCGCGATGCCGCCCGTTCGGCTTGGTCGCCAGGGCCAGGTGAACCGTTCCGACCAACTGCTCATCCAGCCACGCGCCTAGCGCCAGTCGCGTTCCCGTCGCCACCTCGTCCAGCGTCTCCTGCCAGAAGGCGCGCGATTCTTCTGGCTTCAGCGGCGGCAGGAAGCCAACCGACGCGCCCGACGCCACAGCATCGCGCAGCAGCGTGTCCAGCGCATCGAGTAGGCCTTCCGCATGGCTGGGGTCCAGCGGCGCGATGACCAGTTCCGCCGTCATGAGATCGCCCTCTCCGTGCTCCGGCGCGCGCCATCCGCCAGCATCTCGCGAACAGACTCGATCAACTCCGGCTCGCCGCGCTCGCGCGCGAATGCCGGGTAGCTCTCGAAGGTCAACGGTAGACCACGCGCCATCGCCCACTCCCAGAAGGGGACGTAGTGCGTGCGCGCCGTCTGATACTCCAGCAGCATCAGCGCTGCGACGAGGCTGCCGTCGTCGAAGTAGCCGTTGTCGCGCCAGGCCGCGTAGACCGGCTCGTGATCGTACGGTACGGAGCGATGCTCGCATGCCCAGCGCGCGCCATCCCAGGTGAAGAGGCCATACTGCGCGTTGATGTCACGATTGAACGGGCAGCCCACCGCGCCGATCACGACGACACGCGTCCCATCTATCTCGCGCTCATAAGGATAGTGGATGTGCGCGCCGATGACCGTCTTCTCCTCGACGCCCGCCAGCGCCTCGCGCACCTGCTCATCCGAGCGCATGCGCCCCATGCCCTCGCGGTTGTCGCGCGGGCTGCCATGCACGACCAGCGCAGGCTCGGCTCCCGGCAGTTCCACCCGCAGACTGAATGGCAGCGACTCCAGCCAGGAGATATTCTCTGAAGTCAGGTCGGCGATAGCTAATCGCGCGGGCGTCCACCAGGGCGTCTCCCACTCTTCGGGCAATCCTTCGCCACGCCACAGGCTGACAAACCAGGTATCGTGATTGCCAGAGATCGCTTCCCAGCCCAGCGGCGCGATGCGCTCGACGACGGCGCGACTCTGTGGCCCACGATTGACCAGATCGCCGCCGACGATCACGCGCTCCGGCTGGACACGCTCCAGATCGGCGAGCACGGCTTCCGTCGCGGGGAGATTGCCGTGCAGGTCGGCGATGACGGCGAAAGTCGGTGAATTGGGCACGATGAGTGTACTCTGCGCTTGCTATGATAGACCAGACTCATAGACCAGACTCGATGAGTCGCCTGCCCAGATTATAGGCAGACACTGGTTTCCCGAGCGAGGGCAGGGCCAATTACCCTATCGAGCGGCAGGCGTCAGGGTGTCGGCGTCCCCTTCGGTTTGCCATGGTCGCCGTTTTTCGTCGGCTCGGCGGATGGCGTTGGATGTGCGCTTGAAACAACGATGACTGCGTCTTTGTTGCTGACCGCCGTGGTTCCATCTGGATTGCCCACCGCAATCGGTCCCTGGCTGGCCACTGCCTGCGCCGCCGCGCGCACCTGCGCGATGATCGTATCGCCGGAGACGGAGATTGTCGTGCCAGCGGGCGCGCCTCTCAGCAACACTTGCGCACCCGCCTGAAATCCCTGGCCGGTAATTGTTACTGTCGTGATCCGCCCGGCGCCTCGGCTATCCGCTGGATCGCGCGCTTCGGACAGTGTCACCTGTGTCACGACGGGGACTGCGACGCCAAGCGCGCCGAGCGCTAGGGTGATGCGCAAGCGTACCGACCAGTCCTGGGCGGTGAGCGCCGTGCGCAGATCAGTGGTAGCCTGCGTGCGTTGCCCATCGAGCGCGGTGGCAAGCCTGGCATGCGCCGCACTGTCCGTGACATCGGCGAGCGCAGATTGAGCGGCGGTATGTTCAGCTACGAAGGTGTCGAGCGCGTCGGTGAGTCGCGTGCCATGCTCATGCTGCGCAACCGCTGTGTTGAACGCCTCTAGCGCCGCCGCCGCATTGTCGAGATGAAGCTGTGTACGGTCGACGGCGTTCGTCGTAAGTTGCGCTTGAACATTCTGCTCAAACCGGCGCACACCGTAGAGTGGACCACCTGGCTGGGCGTCCGCCGCGACGACAAAGACGCCGCCAAGCGTAAAGAGCAGCGTCGCCGCGATGACGCCCGCCCACAGGAGGCGGCGTGCGCTCGGAGTCCGCCTCAGTTGCCCAGCGCCTGTAATTGCGCGCTGGCTGCTAGCGGACGGAGGTACACGTTCAGGCCTGGCCGGCTCCACCTCAGATGTAGACGTTGGATTCTCTGCTGCGACTTGCCGGGCGCGGCGTAGCATCCGCGCTTCCAACTCGCGCGCGAACGCGGCGGATGGCGCCGCTTGGCGCAGCGGGGTCAGAGCGTTGGCAGCCGCGAGCAGCGGCGCGAGAGGCCCAGGCGCGCTCGTCACACGTCCCATGAGCCGCTGTGAGAGCGCCCGATCCAGTTCACGCTCTTGTTCCATCGCGCTACTCATGTGTTTGCCCTTTCGCCGATGGCGCATGACGTGGCGTCGTCGGAAGATCAGGACGCTGGGCGTCCAAGCGGCGCGCGAGGGACGCTAGCGCGCGGAACTGTAAGGCGCGCACCGCTCCGGCCTGCTTGCCGAGCAAGGCGCCTACTTCTTCCGCCGAGTATCCCAGCACACACCGATAGAGCACGACGCTGCGCTGCTCTTCAGTCAGTTCATCAAGCGCGGCGACCACCTCGCCCCAACTTTCACGAGCGCTCAAGACGGCGAGGGGATCATCCTCATCCGCACGCGTGTAGAGTGGAAAATCGTCAGGCACGCCGTAGAGCGGCGCAGGTCTGCCACGCCGCGCCCGAAAGTACATCAGCAGTTTGTTCCGCGCGATCCCTAGTAGCCACGCGGCAAAGGCCAACTCTTCCTCAGCGCGCGCCCGCGCGATCTGTTCAACCATGGCGATAAAGGTCTCGGCGGTGAGATCCTCGGCCAGGTGCGGGTCGCCCAGCCGCGCCAACTGATAGCGATAGATGACCGGCAGAAACCGCGCATAGAGCAGGCTGAGAGAGCGCTCATCCAGCGATTTGGCGCGCGCGAGCGCCGTCTCAAAGGGCAAGGATGGAGGCCAGGTCATCCCTGACCCGCCTCCCTGCGCAGGCGCGCTGGCGGAATTCGTTCGCTCACCCGCTCGATCTTTGCCGCTGGCGCGCTGGTCACTCACGGCTGTCTGCGCCTCTCGTAGCCGTTCACCTGATGGCGGTACTGCTCCCCAACAGCATACGCGCAGGGCAACCGTTTGTGACGCGTCGTGCGCCAGGATGTCTCAGCGTATGCCATGGAGTCAAAGCCCCCCCTTGATCCAGGTCTAGTGGTCCGCCTCCAGGATGATCTTGCTCGCCGCGACCGAGCCATTCGCCTGTTTGAGGCCGCGCACCGTCACATGCGCTCCAGCCTTGGCCTGCGCCAGCGCATGGACGCTGCCCTGGAACTCCGTGTTGGCGCTGACGGTCACTGTGACCTCTCCGGTCGGCGTC
>DATAOM010000408.1:0-4255 GCA_036265775.1 Ktedonobacterales bacterium
CTGACCGCCCCGCAGCCGCTGCTCCTCGTGATCGACGACTTGCAGTGGTGCGACCAGGATACGCTGGAATGGCTGCACTTTCTCCTGCGATTCGACGCGCATGCGCGCCTGCTCGTGCTCGGCACGGTGCGCACGGGCGAGCTGTCGCCGCAGCACCCGCTCCGCACGCTCCTGCAGCACCTGCGCCACACGGTCGCCGTGACGGAGATCGCGCTTCCCCCGCTGGACGCCGCCGAGACCGCGATGCTAGCCGCTTCGATGATTGACCGCGAACTGGATACCGCGTCCGCGATGCGCCTGTTTGGCGAGACCGAAGGCAATCCCCTCTTCGTGATCGAAGCGGTGCGCGCTGGACTCGACGAGCTGCTCAAGCAGCCGCTGCCCGAAGAGCGTCTCGCTTTCCCCTATACACCCACCCACGATCTGCCTGCTGGCGTCCGCACCATCATTTCCGGCCGTCTCGCGCAGCTTTCACCGCCCGCCCGCGAGTTGGCCGCGCTGGCGGCGGTGGTAGGCCGGGAATTCAGTTTCGATATCCTGACGCAGGCAAGCCAGAGCGATGAAGAGAGCATCGTGCGCGCGCTGGACGAGCTCTGGGAGCGCCGGATTGTGCAGGAACAGGGCGCCGCCACGTACGATTTCACCCATGATAAATTACGCGAGGTCGCCTACGCCGAGATCAGCGCGCCGCAGCGCCAGCTCTGGCATCGGCGGATCGCACGCGCGCTCGAAACGCTCTTCGCCGACCATCTCGATCCTGTCAGCGGGCAGATTGCCGCTCACTACGAGCATGGGGGGGCAATCGAGCATGCTATTCCGTACTATCAACGGGCCGCGCTGGTGGCGCGGCGTTTGTTCGCCCATGAAGACGCTATCCTGCTCTTGCGGCATTGTCTGACACTCTTGAAGCAGCGGCCAGGTGGCGCGGCGCGCGATAAACAGGAATTGGATTTCCTGCTGGCGCTGGAGCCACTCTACCGCATCACGCAAGGATGGACCGGGCCGGAGCTGGAGCGCGTGATTGATCGCACCCTTGTCCTGTGCGATCTCGTCGGCGATGACGCCCAGCGCGCAAAGACCCTCTATGGGCTACAAGCGCTCGTGATCGTGCAGGCCCGGCTCGACCGTGTCCAACTGGTCTCCGAGGAGTTGCATGCGGTCTATGAACGCACCCAGGCAGTGGCGCCTCCGCTGCTGGATATGATGTTGGCGGGCGCGCGACTGCATCTGGGTCGGCTCACAGAGGCCAACGACGGCTTTACCAGTATCCTTGCGACACATGACGTGCGCCAGGTGCTGAATTTCCTGGAATCGATCACCCTGGAGACGCAAGGTTGGAACTTCGCCGTGCATACGCGCGCGTGGCAATCGCATGTGCTGTGGTGCCTTGGCTATCCCGACCGCGCGATGCGCTCCGCCCTCGACGCGGTGGATCTGGCGCAGAGTCTCGAACAGTACTTCAATGGCGCGCTTGCCACAACCTTTATCGCCATGCTCTCGCAGATGAGCGCCGACGCCACGACGGCCCGGCGGCGCGCCGAGGAGGCGCTCGAACTCACGGCGGAATACAAGTCGCCCTACTATCACGCCTGGTCGGAGATTCTGGCCAGGCACGCCTATGCGCGCGAACAACCCGATGAGGCGCATATCGAGGCGCTACGCAACGCCATCGAGGCATTCACGTCCATCGGCGTCAGGCTGCGCCTCCCGTACTTCCTCTCCCTGCTCGCCGATATCTACGGACTGGCGCAGCGCCCAGAGGAGGCGCTGAAGGTCATCGAAGACGCGCTCATACAGTCGCGTAGCAGCAGCGAGCGCTGGTGGGATGCCGAATTGCACCGACAGCGCGGCGTGTTCATGCTGGCCGCTGGCCACGACGAGCAGGATGCGCTGGCGGCGCTCGTGCGCGCGGCGAATATCGCCCGCGGCCAGCAATCTCGCATGCTCGAGCTGCGCGCGCTTGTCACCCTGGGCCGTACCAGCATGTCAGGCCAACAGATGGAAGAGACACGCCGCACGCTCGAAGCGCTCTACGCCCAGTTCACCGAAGGTTTCGACTCCCCGGATCTTCAGGCCGCGAACGCGCTCCTCGACCAGTGGAAACTAACGCTCCACTAACGATATGCCACGAGATGCCGCCCCCCAGTTGTGACGCGCTTCACTGAGCGTCCCCCGCGCCAGACGATTTGCTAACGCTCCCGCGGCTATCCTTCCCGCATGCGCTCCCGCTCACGCGCCCTCGTTATGGGCGCGATCGAACATGCGGGAGGGACAAGGAGTTACCAGTGATCGCACAAAACAGTGCAACGGCGCTAGACAATGCTACAGTCGAGGAGTTCAGGGCGCGCCTGCGTGGGAAGCTGATTCAGCCGGGAGACGCGGCCTATGATGAGGCGCGCAAAGTCTACAACGGCATGATTGACAAGCGTCCCGGCCTGATCGCGCGCTGTGTGGATGCGGCGGATGTCATCGCCTCCGTTAATTTCGCCCGCGAGCATCACCTGCTCCTGGCGATCCGGGGCGGCGGACACAACGGTCCGGGCATGGCGACCTGTGACGATGGTCTGGTCATTGACCTCTCGGAGATGAAGGGCATCCATGTCGATCCCAAACAGCGGACGGTACGTGTCGCTGGCGGCGCGACCTGGGGCGATGTGGACCACGCGACGCATGCGTTCGGCCTGGCGACCCCGAGCGGCTTTATCTCCACCACCGGCGTCGGCGGACTCACCCTCGGCGGCGGCATCGGCTACCTCGCGCGGACCTACGGGCTGAGCCTGGACAACCTGCTCAGCGTTGACATGGTGCTGGCGGATGGCAGCTATGTGACCGCCAGCGCGGACGAGCACCCCGACCTGTTCTGGGCGGTGCGTGGTGGCGGGGGCAACTTCGGTGTCGTGACATCCTTTGTCTTCCGCCTGCACGAGGTCAGCACCGTCTACGGCGGCCCAATCTTCTGGCCACTTGACCAGGCGAAGGAATTGCTGGTGTTCTGGCGCGACTATATCACCAACGCGCCGCGCGACATCAACGGCTGGTTCGGCTTTGTGACAGTGCCGCCGGTACCGCTTTTCCCGGAGCAGTTCCACCTCAAGAAGATGTGCGTCATCGTCTGGTGCTACACCGGACCACTCGACCAGGCGGAGAAGCGCTTCGCCCCCATCCGCGCCTTCGGCACGCCCGCGATTGACGCGGCGGGGCCGGTTCCCTGGCCAATGTTGCAGCAGCTTTTCGATGGTCTCTACCCGCCAGGACTGCAGTGGTACTGGAAGGCTGACTTCTTCAACGATTTGAGCGACCAGGCCATCGAGCTGCATACGAAGTACGCCGAGCAGCTGCCGACGATGCACTCGACCATGCATCTCTACCCGGTCAGCGGCGCGGTGCATGATGTGGGCAAAGATGAGACAGCGTTCAACTTCCGTAACGCCAACTTCGCCGAGGTGATGGTCGGCGTCGATCCAGACCCCGCCAACAACGAGCGCATGATCGCCTGGGCGCGTAACTACTGGACGGCGCTGCATCCCTACTCAGCCGGTGGCGGCTACATCAACATGATTATGGATGAGGGACAGGATCTGGTGCGCGCCGCCTATGGCGAGAACTACGACCGTCTCGCCCAGATCAAGGCGAAGTATGACCCCGACAATCTGTTCCGGGTCAACCAGAACATCATCCCAGCGCAGTAGCGCGGCGAGTGGGCATTCGCTGGCAGGCGCGCCATACGACGCAATGCGCCGCTTGCCATGTGCGGTGTGCTGCGTCGGGATTTCGGCGCAGCACAGCTCTTAGGAGAGCAAGACGGGAAGGAGGTCTAAGATGGCGATGTGGAGGGGATGGAGCGCCGCGCTTCCGTCGCGGCTGGCGTGGAACGAATGGCAGGAGCTGCAACGGGGGCGCATCTCTGCCGCGCGTCCTGAAGCAACTACGCCAGACGTATCTATGGGTGATCGCGTTGCCGAGCTAGAGCAGTTCAGCAGACGGCTCGCGGTGGAGAACGCGGCGCTACGAATTGCCTTGCAGCACTGGCAGGATCAACCAGTGGCTGTTGGCGCCGGAGCCTGATACGCTCTTCCTGGCCGTTGGAGCATTGTTGCCCGCTTCCGCTCGATGACACCATGGGGAAGCGGGCGCGTTTTGAGGGAAACCATGCACGATCAACCAATTCCAGCACTTCAGCTGCCTCCCACGCGGGAGGCATCGTCAAATCTGGCGCCAGATGATTTCCGCGCGCTGGGCCACGATCTCGTTGATC
>DATAOM010000409.1:0-11732 GCA_036265775.1 Ktedonobacterales bacterium
TGGTGGTTCGCTCCACCCGGCGTCTGTATCGCGCTTCTTGGCTCGGGGCTTGCCTTGCTCAAGTTCGGCGTGGACGAGCTAGCCGATCCGCGTCTGCGTGGCCTCCGTCGCCGGCGCAAGCTCGCCAAGGGAGGCGTCGCATGACGGGCGGCCAGCTTTCCCCGCCGGTCCTGGATGTCCACGGACTGAGCGTTGACTACCTCGGCGAGCATGGGACCGTGCATGCCGTTACCGACGTGAGCTTCACGTTACGTCGTGGCGAGGTGCTCGGTCTGGCGGGCGAGAGCGGCAGCGGGAAATCGACGCTCGCCTATGCGGCGGCGCGCCTGCTGCCGGAATCGGCCGTGATCAGCGCTGGCGAGGTCTTCTTTTATCCAGGCGCGCAACAGGGGCAAAGCGGTGGGGCGAGCGCCCCGATCAACCTGCTGAGCCTCTCGACGAAGGAGTTGCGCAGGTATCGCTGGAGCGACGTGGCGGTCGTCTTTCAAAGCGCGATGAATGCGCTCAATCCCGTCATGACGCTCGGCGCGCAGATCGACGATGTGCTTCTGACACGCCGGCCAAGGATGCGTGGACGCGAGCGCACGGCGCGCGCGCACGAGCTCCTGCGGCTCGTCGGCATCTCGTCTGAGCGCATCAAGAGCTATCCGCACGAACTCTCCGGTGGCATGCGTCAACGGGCGGGGATCGCGCTGGCGCTGGCGCTCTCGCCACAGATCATCATCATGGACGAGCCGACGACGGCGCTGGACGTGGTCGTGCAGCGCGAGATTCTCGGCGAGCTGCTGCGGCTGCGCGAGCAACTGGAGTTCGCCGTCATCTTCATCACGCATGACCTCTCGCTGCTGCTGGAATTAGCTGATCGCGTCGCCATCATGTACGCTGGCCGCCTCGTCGAGCAGGCGACACAGCGCGAGCTCTACCAGGCGCCGCGCCATCCATACAGCTATGGACTGATCAACTCATTCCCCAAACTGCGCGGGCCACGCCATACCGCCGTGGGCATTCCCGGCTCGCCACCGGACCTGCGGAGTCTCCCCTCCGGCTGCGCGTTTCATCCTCGCTGCCCGCTGGCGTTTGACGTGTGTCAATCGGTGATACCACAATTGCGTACAGTAAGCCCTGGATCAGAACAGCTCGTCGCCTGTCACCTGTATGATCCCGCGTACCGCCCAGCGCCTCCTGATACCAGTGAGATAGCGGCTGGCTACCAGGCGCTGGTGGAAGGGAGCCGCAGATGACAGATGTGATCCAGTCCGCCAGTGGGAGCGCGCCGTCGCCAGATGTTGCGACCTCAGCGGCCACTCATGGCGACGCCGAGTCTCCGATTCTGGAGGCGGCGCATCTGCGCAAGCTGTTTCCCGTCCACAAGCTCAATCCCCTGGGGCCGAAGGAGGCCGTTCACGCCGTAGAAGACGCCTCGCTGAAGCTCTATCCCGGTCGCGCGACCGCACTTGTTGGCGAGAGCGGCAGCGGCAAGACGACCGTGGCCCGCATGCTCGCCCAGTTGTACACGCCAACCTCCGGGACTATCCTGTTCGAGGGGCAGCCGGTCAGCGCGAAGAGCGCAAGCGCCTTGCGCGAGTATCGTCGCCACGTCCAGTTGATCTTCCAGGACCCCTTCTCGTCGCTCAACCCGATCCACGATGTCTTCTATCACCTCAGCCGCCCTCTTCGCGTGTACCGGCATGCCAGGAGCCGCAGAGAACTCCGCGACCAGGCGCTAGCGCTCTTGGAGCGCGTCAGCCTGACGCCCGCCGAGCAGTTCTTGCGCAAATATCCGCATGAGCTTTCTGGTGGGCAGCGGCAGCGTGTCGCCATCGCGCGCGCATTGGCAGTCCGTCCGCGCGTGCTGCTGGCGGACGAGCCAGTCTCCATGCTCGACGTCTCGATCCGGCTCGACATCCTGAATTTGCTCTCCAAACTGAAGGAAGAGGACCGGCTGGCCGTCCTCTACATCACGCATGACATCGCCAGCGCGCGCTACTTCGCCGAGGAAACGCAGGTGATGTATGCCGGGCAGACGGTTGAGGGCGGGTCGAGCGAGGAGATCACGCAGCGACCGATGCACCCCTACACACGTCTGCTGCTCTCCGCCGCGCCGGATCCAGACCGTCTCACGGGTGAAGGCGGCCTGGCGCGCCTGCCGGCTCGTGGCGAGATTCCCAGCCTGGTGCGCCCGCCGTCAGGCTGTCGCTTTCATCCGCGCTGTCCGCATGCGATGGACGTTTGCCGCGAGCGCTTCCCACAGAGAACAGAGTTGGGAGATGGGCGTTGGGTCCATTGTTTTCTGTATGGTGAAGAGGGTGGCGCGAATCCAACCAGCGCCACATCCGCACAGACTGAGAATGGCGCGGGATAATCGTCCAATCCAGACCGCCACTCATCTCCCGGTCTTAGCAATAGCCCTCAGCGCGAATATGAGAAACGCCAGCAAACCGATTGGCTTGCTGGCGTTCGCCATTGTGAAGAGTAAATTAGCTGCGCTACTGGACCTTGCCCATGAGCGTGATCGCGCGCAGCACCGCCTCGCGCGCCTCGTCGGAGAGCTGATCGTTCACCGCTTCCTCGACCGAGCAGCGCAGGATCTCCATCGCCACGCGGTCCAACGCGGCGCGGGCGGCGAGCACCTGTGTCACCACGTCCTCGCAGGGCTTGCCGTCGCCAAGCATGCCGATCACGCCGCGAATCTGTCCTTCGATGCGGCGCAGGCGCAGTTGGATGTCACTCTCCGCGCGTTCGGTCAGGCCTGGCATGGCGCTCTCTCCGGTCGTCACGGCTAGACCGTCACCCCAAAGGCGCGGTCGAGCTTGGCCTTGAGAATCTCGCGCGGGACCATGCCGACGATGCGGTCAACTTCCTTGCCGTCCTTAAAGAGGATCATGGTCGGGATGCCCTGGATGTAGAACTGCATCGGGGTATCCTGGTTCTCGTCGGTATCCATCTTGGCGAACGTGACCTTGCCCGCGTACTCCTTGGAAACTGCCTCGAAGGTCGGAGCCATCATGAGACAGGGGCGACACCAGGTGGCCCAGAAATCGACGACGACGGGCAGCTTGGACTGCACCACGTCCTTGGTAAACGAGCTATCGGTGACCTGAATGATCGTGTCTGACACGCTGTGTCTCCTCTTGCGTTGAGAAACATTTGGTATCCCGGTACCCTACCGGGGTATCGTATACATGATACCATCGCGTTGCGTGTGGGTCAAGACTATAGCAGATGAAGTATTGGCCGGCCGCTGGAGAGGACAGGCGCCACACGCGCATGCGATGCTACAATACGCTTGTATCGTCTGGCGAGCGACAACAACCCTCATATGCGAGAACAGCCCACCAGACGCCACATTCCACTGGAGGCCCACAATGTCGTTGCCCGATGGCGTTATCTACATGGATCACGCCGCCACGACGCCGCTCGATCCGCGTGTCTTCGAGCGGATGCAGCCCTATTTCAGCGAGCTTTTCGGTAACCCCAGCAGCATCTACGGCCTGGGACGCAAGAGCCTCGCCGCAGTTGACGCCGCTCACGAGACTATGGCGCGGCTACTGAACTGCCGCCCGACCGAGATCGTCTTCACCGGCGGCGGCTCCGAGGCGGATAACCTGGCGATCAAGGGCGTCGCTTATTCGCCACGGCGGCGCGGCAAGCACATCATCACGAGCGCCATCGAGCATCATGCGGTGCTACGTACTTGCGAGCAGCTCGAACACGAGGGGTACAGCGTCACCTATCTGCCGGTGGATAACGATGGGCTGGTCAATCCCACCGATGTCGCGGCGGCGATCACCGACGAGACCGCGCTGGTCACGATCATGTACGTCAACAACGAGGTCGGGACGGTTCAGCTTATCGCCGAGATCGGGCGCGTCTGCCGCGAGCGGCGCGTGCCTTTCCACGTCGATGGGGTGCAGGGCGCGCTGCTCGATCTGGATGTCGCGGCGCTCTCGGTGGACCTGCTGACGCTCTCGGCGCACAAGTTCTATGGTCCGAAAGGCGTCGGCATTCTCTACGCGCGCCAGGGGACGCGCATCCAGCCGCAAGTCCTCGGTGGCTCGCAGGAGCGCAACCGGCGCGCAGGCACCGAGAACGTGCCTGGGATCGTCGGCGCAGCGGCGGCGTTTGAGTTGATCCGCGCGGAACGTGAGGAGGAGACGGCGCGGCTGGAAAAGCTGCGCGACCGGCTGATTGACGGCGTCCTGCGCATTCCTGACGCGCGGCTCACTGGCCACCCGACGCGGCGGCATCCTGGCTCGGCCAGCTTCGCCTTTGCGGGGGTTGAGGGCGAGTCTATGCTGCTCAACCTCGACCTGGAGGGCATCGCGGCGTCGAGTGGCAGCGCCTGCACGACGGGCGATGTCGAGCCGTCGCACGTGCTGACGGCGATGGGGTATACCGCCAGCGAGGCGCGTGGCCACCTGCGCCTGACCCTCGGCGCCACTTCGACCGATGAGGATGTGGATACACTGCTGGCGCGTCTGCCTAGCATTGTCGAGCGGCTGCGCGCGCTCTCCACGCGTCCGACCAGCGCGCACTGAAGAATATTGATAGGTGCTTGAAGAAAATTGAAGACAGACGCGCCTGTTTGTGGTATCGTGCCTCCAGAACTCGATACGGGGAACGGAGGGCGCGCGATGGCGAACGAGACGGCGCTGCTGGCGGCGCAACGGGTGGCGATTCAGGACCTGCGGACGCGCTTTGAGCGCGGCGAGCTGCCTATCGAGACGTTCCGTGAGACGCTTGACGCGCTGGTGCTGGCGCGTGATCCCGACGAGTGTCAGTCGCTGATGCGCCAGTTGCCCGTCGCCCCACTGAGCATCCTGAGCGCGCTGGAGCCAGCGAGCGTAGTGATGGTCACGCCAGTCTCCTATCCTCACCGGCGCATCGTCGCCTTCATGAGCGCTGTCAAGAAGATGCGGCGAGCCTGGCGGCTGGCTCCGCTGACGCGTGTGGTCGCCTTCATGGGTGACGTGCAGCTTGACCTGAGCAAGGCGGACCTCCCCCCGCAGGCGCGGATGCGCGTCTATTCGATCATGGGGTCCGTCCGCATCCTCGCCCCCAAGGATGTCCGCGTCATCGTGCGCTCGACGGCGCTGCTTGGCGATGTCAACGCGCTGGGCGAGAGCGTCAGCGGGGTGGCGGCGTGGGGCCACGAGGAGCATGAGCCAGCGCTGGAGGAAGAAGCATTGGCTGCGCGGGCGGAGGTCGAGATCGAGGCCTTCACGCTGATGGGCAACATCCACGTGAAGCTCATCCAGCCGCAGATACCTACCATCGGCTCGCTCGTGCGCGATGTCTTGCAGGCCGCCGCGCTAGGTGTGCGACGCGGGCTGATGTCGCCACAACGCTAGGGTCTTCGCGAGGCTGCCTATTCCCTTTTGCCAGTCGTTCATGCGGCGTCTGGCGCTTCGATCATGCGTGAATCTAACTCGCAACATGTGACGCACTTCATACTAATTCGCCTGTTCCCTCATTTATACTGCCAGTAGCGCCCCCCGAGGCCGCCGAGCCGCTACGTATGGGGCGTCGTGTGACTGTGTGCGCCTGCAATCCATGGCTGGTACGAGCCTCTTGGCGTGCGGCGCCAGCCGCCAGCAGTCGCGTCTGGCGAAGCGACGCAGTCTGGAAAGCACCCTGGGGAAGGGCAAGGCCATGCAACTGGGAAGCACACTGCGACTCTGGCGTGTCTTCGCTATTGGCGCAGTAGGCGCCGCGCTGCTCATGGCGAGCTTCGTGAGTCTTGTCGGGGCGCATAGCGCACCCGCTACGTCAACGACCGGCGCCACGGAATATCACCCGTCAGGATCGAGCCGGCCATTACATCAGGGAACACTGACGGGCGCGATGCTGCAAAAGGTTGACCCCAAGGCGCCCGCACAGGCGCAGACCGCTGTCGCGCCCAGGGACCGCATGACGGCGCAGCAGCGCGCGGCGTACTATCAGAGTCTCGCCAAACGCACGGATCTGCCCAAGGGGAGTCTGGCGCCCAACCCCGTCGACCCAGGCGCGAAAAGCCCCAACTTCGTCGGTGGTGGCGTACTACCGCCGATTTACAAGAATTTCGAGGGCCTCAACAACACGCAAAGCGGCGATCAATGGGGCTTTCCCGATAGCACGGTCGCCACGGACCTGAGCTATCTCATGGAAGGGACCAACAACGCTATCGCGATCTACAGCAGCTCGACTGGCGCGTTGTTGTACGGACCCTACACCACCACGTCATTCTTTTCGCCCGTCAAGAGGAATGGCACGCTGATCCGCTCGCCTGAGATGATCTACGATGTCATGCGTGACCGCTGGGTGGTGACGGCGCTTGAGCTGAAGCCTTTGAACTCAGGCGTAGCCGAGGCGTACATTGATATCGCCATCAGCGTGACCAACTCGCCGACACAACCAGTTCCTGGCGCGCAGTACTACGAATATCAGATCGACACGAACGTCCAACCAGACGTCGGGGTCATTAGCTGGTGCGATGAAGATAATTTGGGGATCGAGTACTGGGGACTCTATCTCTCCTGCACGATCTTCCGCAATGATACGTTGGGTGATCCTGTGCCTGGCGGCGGCAACGCAACATTCACTATCCCGAAAAACGGCTTCTACAGTGGCTCGGGAGGCGTATACTACTACTACAACAATGCCATCACGACAGACCTGAGTAGTCCTGCCTTTGGGCCGCAGCCGGCGATCGAAGATGGCACGCCGGATGCGGAGTTCATTGTGGCGAATGACGCAGTGAGTGGCGGCCCCAACAACAACCTGACCCTCTGCGCGCTGACGAACACCGTTGCCCTCAACAGCGGCAATCCAGCAACGTTCAGTTGTGATCACAACTCCCTGCCCATCTCCTACAGCGACCCATTGCCCGTGCCGCAGCCCGGCGTAGGCGCCACTCTCTTTGCTGGACAGGAGATGTCGCGGGTACAGTATCGCGCTGGGCGGCTCTTCGTCGCCTGGACCACGCCCGTCGCGGCGAACGCTAGCGCCCCTGTGCGAGATGGCGCCTACTGGCTGGACTTCGAGCCACAGTTGACCATTCAGGCCAGGGTAAACCCACAGGTGGTGAATGGCATCGTAATCCGCAACGTCGGCATCTACTCCTATGTCACCAACCGCTGGGCATTTATGCCGACCCTTTGGAGCTCCTCAGACGCGGACTCGGCGCTCGTCTTCAATCAGGTCTCGATGGATACCTCAGTGAACGCGAGCATCGTCTACACGGCTCGCCGGACTACCGATCCACCGAACACGATGGGGCAGAACAACACCTCACAATTCGTGGTGACCGGCACACACACCACCAGCGGCCAGTGGGGACGCAATATTGGCTGCGCGCTGCCGCTGAACTCAGTGACGCGTGGCATTATCTGGTGCGCTGGCCAGTACAATGGCAGCCAGGCGTCTCCAGGCTGGAACACCAGAATCTACGCGCTGCGCACGGAATAGCGATACGGCGGCTGAGGCGCGTTCCTCCCATCCAATCACTGACGCGCTGGTAGGAGCGCCCGCAGCCACTATCTGCCGTTAGCGCCATAGTAGGCGCGCATCCGCTCGCTATACGTGCGAAGCGTTCGCAGCACGCGCGCGTTGATCGTGCCCTCCAGGTAGCGTCCATTCTTGTCGGGTTGGCCCGCCGGGATACCAGTCAGCAGCTCGATGCCCTCGTCCACGGTCGCGATGGCGTAGATGTGGAACTTACCGGCGCGCACCGCCTCGATCACGTCATCGCGCAGCATCAGACTCGTAATGGAAGCGCGCGGGATGATGACGCCCTGATCGTCGCGCAGACCGCGCTTCTGGCACACGGTGAAGAACCCCTCGACCTTCTCGGTGACGCTGCCCACCGGCTGTATCTCGCCCAGTTGGTTGACGGACCCTGTCACCGCCAGGTTTTGCTTGATCGGGACGCCAGAGAGGCTGGAGAGCAGCGCATACAGCTCCGACGACGAGGCGCTATCGCCATCCACGCCGCCGTAGGTCTGCTCGAACGCCAGGCTGGCGCTCAGGCTGAGCGGAAACTCCTGCGCGTAGCGGCCACGCAGGTACCCGCTAAGGATGAGCACGCCTTTGCTGTGGAAGCTCCCGCCGAGCGCGACCTCGCGCTCCACGTCGATGACGCCGACCTGCCCCGGCGCGGTGCGCACAGTGATGCGGGTGGGCTTGCTGAAGCTGTAGTCGCCACTGGAGGCGACGGTGAGCGCGTTGACCTGGCCGACCACCGCGCCCTCCGTCTGGATAAACGTACGCCCTTCTTCGATCTCCTGCTCGTCCTTATCGGCGAGGATGCTCAGCCGCCGCTCGCGCGCCTCGATCGCCTGGCGCATGTGTTCGCCCGTCGTGATCTCGGATTTGGCGCGTCGCGCGCGATAGCACGCCTCCACCGTCAACTCGCGCAGCTCGCCAAAGAGCGTGGCGAGCCGGTCCTGGCGCTCGATCCAGCGGCTGCCCTCCTCGATCAACAGCGCCACCGCCTCGGCGCTCAGCGGCGCGCCGCCAGTCGTCCGCGCGACATTGCCGGCATAGCGCGCGTAGGTCTGTTCGGTTGCGGCGTTGCGCGGCATCTCGACATCGAAGTCGGCGCGCACTTTGAAGAGCTGGCGAAACTCGGGGTCGGCCTCGGCGAGGCCGAAGTACATGCCGCGGTCGCCGATCAGCGCGACACGCACCGCAGCGGGAATTGGCTCCGGGCGCTGCGACGCGCCGACAGGCCCCTGTGGCTCGCCACCATCCAGCGAGATCGTCTCGAAGCGCAGGACACGCTTGAGCGCATCCCAGGCGTTGGGCGCGCGCAAAAGATCGTTGGCCTGCAAGACGAGAAAGCCGCCATTGGCGCGATGCAGCGCCCCCGGCTTGATCATCATGTGGTCGGTGAAGGGACGCCCCTCATGCGTGCCGAACTCCTGCCAGCCCACCAGATTGGCGCGCGTCGGGTTGATCTCGTGAACGACGGGGGCGTGGTCGTCCTCGCGGTGCGCGCAGATGACGTTGACGCGGTAGCGGTGCAGCAGCGTCGTCAGCGCAGACGGGCCGCCTGGAGCGCTCAGCCACTCATCGGGCGCCGCGCTGGATGTGACGGCTGAATCGGCGCCGACAGGATCATCGCCGGTGCGCAGTATCTCGCTCTGCGCAATGACGTCGCGTGCGAGCAAGCGGATGAAGTCGAGCGCATCGGCGGAGACTGCGTAGCGGCCGGCGAGTTCATCCGCCAGCGGCTGGACCGTCGCCTCGGCGGTCTCGCGTTCCAATGTGCGTAAACGCTTGTTTTCCTCCTCATCCAGCGCGTGCAACTGTGGCGCGGCCTGGTCGAGCATTCCTTCGACCGACCGGCGGCGCGATTCGAGCGCCTCGCGCTCCTGCGGCGATAGGCGCTGAAAGTCGTCGTCGGTCAGCGGGACGAGCGTGTCTTGCTCACCGTCATCCCGCTCACCTGATGCTGGTCGCGCTGGCTGGATGGCTACACTGCTGGGGCCGAATTCGAGCAGGAAGCCCAGCGTCCTGCCGTCGCGCTTGACGGAGGCAATGATGGTCTTGCGCTCCTCCTCGAGGTCTTTGAGCAGCGTGTCACGTTTCTGTCGTGTGCTGTCCGAACTGAAGGCGCGGCGCATCTCGCGGCGAGCGTTGTCGATAAAGGCGTCTATGTCGCGCGCAAACTCGCGTCCCTTGCCGGGTGGCAGGGGGATCACGCGTGGCTCCTCGGGCTGCTCGAAGGAATAGACGTAGCACCAGTCCTGGGGCGCCCGCCGCTGGCGCGCGATCCGCTCCACCGCTGTCGTCACCGCCGTGAGCCTGCCGCTGCCGGGAGGCCCGGCGACGAAGAGGTTGTAGCGGCTATCCTGGATCTCTAGCGCGAAGTCAATCGCCTCCAGGGCGCGATCCTGGCCAACCATCCCCTCCGGCGCTGGCAGGTCGCGCGTCGTCTGGAAGCCGAGCGAGGCGGAGTTCGTGCGACGGCGGAGATCCTGCGGCTGTAGTTCGAGGGGGTGCGATGGCCTTTGCATGTGCGCTCCTGCGGCGTTTCATAAGGTGACGACGATGGCGTTCCTTTCTGTGAGCCGCAATAGTGTAGCACGGCGGAGCAAGGCGTGGCGCTGGAATCCGGAGGCGATTCCATTTGTGGCTGTACTCGGCAGACTGGATGACTAGTAGCAGCGCTCGATTGGCGGGTTCCCGGCGCCAGGTAGAATGGGCGAGGCTTTACAGTCAGCGGACAGGCGTGGTATGCTGTCGGCAGAGGCGATGAGCGGGACAGATATCCGCATGGTCCCCGACAGCGAGAGATGGCCACCGGCTGAGAGCCATCTACGGCGCGTGTCATGTGGAAAAGACCACCCGTTCGCCCGGCATCGAACCAGCGCGCTGGCGCTGTAGTAGGTTGTCGCGTCAGGGCCACGTTACCGGCCCGGCAAGAGCGCGCACGAGGCTTATCCTTCTCGTGCGCGGAACGTGGGTGGAACCACGAAAGGCGTTGCCCTTTCGTCCCTGGTGGACGGAAGGGTTTTTTGTTGCGCGCTCCTCGTGCGCTCCAGTTTGTGAAAGCAGTGTTCGTATGTGGCGCGCGCTCGCCAATCCTCAGAAAGATGTCTCGATCCGCCGGCTCACCACCGGCGGCGCCACCGCGTGACCGTGAGTAATGGCGTTGAACCGGACGAGACTTCACGACGAGAGGATTGAGTGAGATGCGACAGGATGAGATGGCGCGCCCACATGCGCGCGCCGCAGAGATTGAGGCGATAGGGGAGCGCTCCGCCGAGGCGGAGCGGCCCTTGTGGGAAGATAAACGCGACGAGGTGGCGATAGAGCAGGTACGCGCGTTGCGTGCGTGTCTTGAGCGGGCCGAGTCACTGGCGGAGTGGGAGCGGAATGCGGCTGGCCCCGTGCCTTGCATGCGCGTCGCCCCGTGGAAAGGGAGTGGATACGATGGCGATTGAGGAGCAGGCTGGACAGGCAGTGAACTACACGCCGATTGAGCGTATGCGCCACAGCGCGGCGCACGTGCTGGCCGAGGCGGTGCAGGACCTCTTTCCGGGCGCGCGCTTCGCCATCGGCCCGGCGATCGAGGATGGGTTCTACTACGACATGGAACTCCCGCGCGCACTGACGCCGGAGGATTTGCCCGCCATCGAGGAGCGCATGCGCGCCAGCGTCGCGGCGAAGCATCCCTTCGTCCACAGCGAGTGGCCGCGCGAGAAGGCGCTCGACTATTTCCGCGAGCACGACCAACCCTACAAGGTCGAGCTCATCGAGGATCTACCCGGCGAGTCGGTGGGGATTGAGGTGCAAGGGCCGTTCCTCGACCTCTGCCGTGGGCAGCATGTCGAGAATACGGGCGAGATCGGGCCGTTCAACCTGATGCGCGTCGCAGGGGCGTACTGGCGCGGCGACGAGAAGCGTCCGATGCTCCAGCGCGTCTACGGGACGGCGTGGGACTCGCAGGAGGAGCTAGACGCCTACCTGGAGCGGCTGGAGGAGGCGAAGCGGCGTGACCACCGCCGCCTGGGCCGTGAGCTTGAGCTCTTTATGAACAGCGAGGAGATCGGCGCGGGGCTGCCACTGTGGCTCCCCAAGGGCGCCACGGTGCGACGGCTGCTGGAGGAGTATATCCTTGGCGTCGAGCGCGCACAGGGCTACCAGCATGTCTACACGCCGAACCTCGCCAAACTCGATCTCTACAAAACGTCGGGACACTGGCAGCATTACCACGACACGATGTATCCACCGATGGAGATGGAGAG
>DATAOM010000410.1:0-4527 GCA_036265775.1 Ktedonobacterales bacterium
GTGTGTGCCGCCATCCGCCTGCAAATCCAGCCCGATAATCTCGACGATGCGAATGGTCTCGATTCCCGGCGGCAGCAGGTTCACCTTCGTGCGAATCAGGTCGGGAATGGCGAACGCCTCGTCGCGCGGCAGGAAGCGCACGCGCACGGGATAGTCCTTCGTCAGTTCCTCGTTTACCCTCCGCTCGATCTCCGGCGCCATCTCGGCCTTGAAGCCCTCCAAGGCAAAATCCATGCGCGCGTGGTCGGGATACATCTGCCCGCCCGTCACCTGCGCGCCATAGTCACGGAAGATCACCGCCGTCAACGAGTGCAGCGCTGTGTGCGTGCGCATCATCTGGTAGCGGAACGCCCAGTCCAGCGCACCATGAACCTCCGCGCCGACCGCCGGCGCCTCGTGTCCGCCCAGGTCCAGCTCGTGCCAGACGACATCGCCGCTCTTGCGCAGCGCCGTGATCGGATAGCTCTGCCCGGCGACCATGAGCGTCCCACGGTCGGCCATCTGTCCACCGCCGCCGGGGAAGAACGCGGTCTGGTCCAGCGCGATGGCGCTCCCCTCGACTGCGACCACATGAGCGTCGAACTCGCGCACATAGCTATCGGTCTGATACAGCAGGACCGTTGGCGCGACCGCTGACTGGCCGTTCTCACTATCCGTCATCGCCGTCTCCAGTTCAGAAAATAAGCCAACAAAAAAACTCCCGCCCACTACATTGGGGCGAGAGTATCATCCCGCGGTACCACCCAGATTGACCGCCACGCGCGCTGGTACGTCCAGAGTATGACACAGGACTCACACAGGACGGCGGCGATCCACTCATTTTCCGGACACACAGAAGATGTCCGCCCACGTGGTAACGGAGTGGGATACCGGTCACGCCTGCGCCAGCGATGTTCATGCCGGGTCGGGTGACGGCTCAGGATTGATTTTCCGCTGGGAGGGCCCTCCGGTCGCACCAACCCCGGAGTCTCTGGGGACACGCGGCCAGCGTACTCGTTCCGTCTGCGCTGCTGTAGGTATAGAAAGGCCAACCGAGAATTTGGCTCACCTATCTCTCACTATGGCATGGCTCCGGCGCGCTGTCAAGCTCACGCGCGAGCCACGGCAGGCGATCACGATTGGCGCATCTTAGCAAGAATAGCAGGCGACAACTATGCGGCAGAGCAAAGAGTTGACCCCGTCTCCTGAGCAGGCGGCGGAGGTCACAGCGGACGTTTCGACACAGGCCAGGCGCGCCGGGACGCGTCGACGAAAGGCGCCGGTCACGGTTCCCATCTCCGCCACCCTCCCTGCCGAGGCCACCGCCGACCTGAAAGGCGCGCATCTGCCGCCACAAGAGACGGTTACTTCCGCGAAGTCTACCCAGACGGCGACCTCTTTGCGCACGCTCTCCGCCATGCACCCACAACTGCGCTCCGCCTCCGGCTCCTACGCCAAACCTCCTGCACAGGCCCCCCAGAAGAGAGCGGTAGCGGCGCCACCTCCGACGGCGCCCACGCCCCGCTCGACGCCGATGCCCGTCGAGGAGACACCCGATCTGGCGCTTGGGCGCGCCTGGCGCTATCCCATCGCCCCGCAGCCGCTCTCGGCTCCACTGACTGGCCCGCGCAAAGGCGCGCCCTCTCGCCCGCAGATTCCCAGCAAAGCACAGGCCGCGCTCTCGGCCTTCCGCGCATGGATACATGACGCGCCCCGTCCACAGGTGATCGCATGGGCCGCCATCGCCCAGGCAACGCTGGCTCTGCTCGGCGCGCTGGTCTTCGCCTCGCTGGCGCTGCGTGGTGACCCACAGGCGCTTCAGGCGCTGCTCTTCGCGTCGCTGGCAGGTGTCCCGGCTGCCCTCGCCTATGCGCTGGCGTCCCGGCGCGCACTGGCGCTGCTGGGCGCGCTGGCGCTCGTCGCCTCACAGGTCGCGCTCTTCGCCTGGAGCTTCGCGCTGGTCGGGCCGCGTCCGGCGCTGTTGCTGCTGGCCCCGGCGCTGATCGTCGTGGCGATGGAGATGAGCGGGAAGGCGCTCGGCGTCGTGATGGCGGTCGGGCTTGGCGCGATCTACGCCTGGTTCGCGCTCATTCCCGCGCAAAGTGACGCAGTGACCGCCAGCTTCGACGTCATCGCCGTTCTCGTCGGGCTCACGGCGATATGTGTCGCGCTGCTTGCGCTGGACCGTCGCGCCACGACGGCGGAAGCGCGTGCGAAGTACTGGCGGACCGAGGCTGAGCAGTTCGATGCCCTGAATCAGGCACAACGCACGCGGGCAGAGGAAGAGGCCGCCTACCTGCGCACCACACTGGCTGAGGCGCTGCTCGGACGTGGCGTTGTGCGCGTCGCGCTGGAAGGTCCGCTCGCCAAACTAGCCGAGATGGTCTACACCGTCGCCTCACGACTCATGACGTTGCGACGGGACCGCGACGAGCGTGTGCGGCTGGAAGGCGCGCTCGCCCAACTGATGCGCGCCGTTGAGGATTCCTCGCTGGGAGGCATGGCGCAGTGGCCACGCCAGACTGGCACGCCCGTGGACACGCTCTCCGATCAGTTGCGTTCGGCCTCATCATGGACTCCCGAATCGCAAGACAACCTCGTGGCGCGCGACCTCTTCGCCACTCCACATTCGCCGAGCGAATCGCAGTCGAATATCCGCTATCTCTTCCCACGCGCGTCCGGCTCTCACCCACGCGGCGTGTGATTCTGCGCTACTCGCCAGCAAGCCCTCGTTACTGGGCATGTCAGATCACTGCGCGCAGCCAGACTGGGAATTGATCGAGCACACGATCTACTCCTGGGGCGAGTTCCCCGCGTCGCTGTTCCCACCAGGGCGTGAGCGCTTTGACGAACGGCTCAATCATTGGGGCGCTCTGGCTGGCATGGCGTCGCAGATGCTCACTCGCCTCCTGCTCGCGTCCCAGTTCCATGAGGAAAAACCAGGTGGATGCGCGAATAAACGTCTCGGTCCAGCGCGCCTCCGCCGTGTCATACACGCTGGCAAAATGGGCGGTCGGCGGATAGGCCGCTTCGATAAACGCGCAGTCCGCTGGGACGCCTGGATGCTCCCGCAAGATCAGTTCCAGCACAGGATGGCTCGCTTCGTGCTGCGCAAGTTCTGTCACCCATGAGGCATATGACTGGGAGGCGTCCCCCGTCGCCCGGCAACAGACGGCGTAGGTCTCGCGCGCATTCGCCACCCCCACGCCGTTGACCCAGGAAGGAACCAGATTCAGCAACGGGACCACCACCGCATGATAGGGAAATCGCCCGAAAAAGCGCTCCTGAAAGCCAACAACATCCAGCCTGTCCAGAATCGCCGCGATCTCGGCCACGCCCTCCGCCCACAGAGGCGCTTGCCGCTCCAACAGCGCCCCCAATCGCGCCTCATGCCAGAAACCACTCAGATGCGGAGCGAGATCCTGCGCGGCAGGGTCGGCGAAATCCCTGAGGACGAAAAACGGGATGTCCTCTAATGGTGGGGCGACAAACAGCGGTGGCGCGCCAAGTTGCGCCGTCTGCATGGCGACGCTCAGGAACCATGTCCGCTCAACCGTCTTCCTAAGCCAGCGCACGGCCGGGTGATCCGCATAGGAACTCAGCGCCTCTCGCGTCGAGGTCACTAACGCATGTTCATCCTCCACAGGAGACGAGCCTGCAGTCAGCATTGCTGCCACCGTAGCCAGGCGCAGATCAATGCGCGCCTCCAAGCCGCGCGTTAGCATGGCCGCTGGCAATGCAGGCGTTTCAGTCCCTTGTTGGCTATCGCCGTCCATGAGAATCCCTTCACGTGTACGAACTGCGCCTGTCTCGCGAGAGCGCTGTCGCATGAGAGAGTTTGTCATCAAAGGCTTTGATCCGCGCACAGGCGGCGCTGGGAAGCTCTTCAGGAGCATGCCCGCAGTATACATGACCGACGACGGGCAGGGTGGCATCAATGAGTGGTATGGCGCTTCATCCCTACATCGAAGGGACGAAATACACCGGTCATGGCCGTGACGACGCCTGCATCAAGCCTTGCGCCCATCATGAGAATTGTCCCGTCTACGGGCAACGCCTGCCAACTTGCGTGATGTGGCGTCGTATATCCCTTTGGGCGACCTCAGCAGAGTCCTGTCATCATTTTCCCGGTCGCCCGACGGCACAGCGATTCATAACGCGCCACAAAAAGCCTGTGGCCTTCTGCAGGGTGGAGGAACAAGTGCAGACGACGTCGAGCGAACGCGAGCAGAGTGACCTTCCAGAGCGACGGCAGCCCAAAACCCCGCGTCGGCGTGGCCATCGAGCCATACCGTTCGCACTGACCACCTCCGGACTGCTGGCGCTGACCCTCGCTGGATGCAGCCTGGGCAGTTCGACAGGCGCCGCGACCAATGGCAGTCGCGTCGGCCAGTCGGCGGCGCCCACCGTCGTCGTGCCGCCCAGCGCAGCGGACCTTCAACAGACGGTGGTCAACGTCATCCGCACGGTGCAGCCCTCCGTTGTCGAGATCACGTCAAGCGGCAATGGCGGCGGCGCGGTCGGCTCTGGCGAGATCATCACCGACGA
>DATAOM010000411.1:0-2175 GCA_036265775.1 Ktedonobacterales bacterium
GATGAACAATGCCCGGCGGATACGCGACACGGGGTTGGCGATCCTTGTCTGGATTGTCCTGATCGGCGTCTTGTTCTGGGGTCTGGCGCATATCGCCGGGCCGGTGCTGATGTTCGCGCTGGGCGCCATCATCGCCTACGCGCTGACTCCCCTCGTTGGGCGGCTCTCTCGCGTGATGCCCCGCTGGCTGGCGCTCATCATTGTCTACATCGGCCTGCTGGTGGTGATCGCGGCGGCCATCTTCATGCTCGTCGTCACCGTCTTCCAGGAGTTCGGTCCGCTCGTCGATCAGATCAACAAATGGCTCCAAGAGCAGGGTGGCAACGGGGCGACCGCGATCACCGACTACCTGAAGAACCTGGGTCTCACACAGGATCAGATCAATAGCCTGACCGCCGACCTGGCGAACTTCCTCAAGGGCCTGGCGGCGGATGTCGTGCCGCTGACGGCGGGATTGCTCACCGCGATCTTCAACGCTGTCATCGTCGGCATGGTCAGCATCTACCTGGTGCTGGATGGCAGCCGCTTCCTCAAGTGGGCGACGGGCAACACCCCGGTGGCGCACCGACGCAGCGTCTCCTTCTTCGTCCAGAGCCTTGACCGCGTGATGGGCGGCTACATCCGTGGACAGTTGTTGCTCTGTCTGGCCATCTCGGTGATGATCGCGATCTTCATGGGGCTCATCGGCGTGCCGTTCTGGCCGGTGCTAGCGGTGCTGGCCTTCATCTTCGAGTTCATCCCGATGATCGGGCTGTGGCTCGTCGGCGCGGTCTGCGTCCTCGTCGCGCTCTCAGTGAACTGGCAGACAGCCCTGCTGGCGCTCGTCCTGGTCATCATCGCCAGCGTCATAGAGGGCAATATCCTCTCGCCACGCCTGCTGGGACACGCGGTGGGCGTCCATCCGCTCGTCTCGCTCTTCTTCCTGCTGGCCTTCGCCGAGATCTTTGGCCTGTGGGGCGCGCTTTTCGCCGCGCCCATCGCCGGCTTCCTCCAGGCGATCGCGACGGCGTTCTGGCGGCAGTGGCGCGCCAACCATCCCGAGCAGTATCCCGAAGATGTGGAGGCGCAACCGCAAGGCCAGGGCATCCTGACATCTGGCAATGGCACGGCTGAGCTACCAGCGCCAGCTCATGCGCAGGAAGCTGTCGCGCCTCCCGCCATCGACCCCGCCACCTAAGCGCGATGTATATGCTATACTACGCGGGCATTGTGCAGATACACTGGCTGTGATGGGGATTGAGCGAGAACGCGAGGCGCGACAGAGAGTGGCTCCCTGAGCGAGAACGCCAGGGCTGAAAGAGCTACCGTCATCCTCCCGCATGACACCCTAGAGCCGGACGGCGAAATTGCAGTAGCCGTCCCCGGGATGCGCCCGTTAGCGCGCGACGGTCTGCTGGCGTTATGACCGCGGCAGATCGACGGAGGCCCTTCGGGGCAAACAGTGGTGGTACCACGATACGGCGTATATAGCCCTCGTCCACAAACAGGACGGGGGCTTTTTGTATGCCCGCACATGGAGCCACCAGTACAGAAGGAGCAAGGGTAATGGACGACGACGATAGCGGGGACGCCAATCTGCGGGAACGCGCCTGAAACGACGAGACAGCAGTGACCTGCCCTGGCGCGCTTCCCAATTCCACAACGGCAGGTCCAGCCTATCTCACCGTCAGGAGCGAAACATTCCCATGGAGACAACCGTTACCACTGTTCCATCTGCCCGCATCCGCACGCCAGAGGTCGCCAGCCACATCGGCGAGACCGTCCGCGTCGCAGGCTGGCTGCACTCGCTGCGCCGCCTCGGCGGCGTCAGCTTTCTCGTCGTGCGCGACGGCTGGGGTGTCGTCCAGGCCGTCGTCGAGCAGGAATCTGAGCTAGAGCCGATTCGCATGGCCGGCGCAGGCGTCGAGAGCGTTCTCGCCGTCAGCGGACGTGTGGTGGCGGCTGAACAAGCGCCAGGCGGCGTCGAGCTGCGCGAGATCAGCGTCGAGGTCATCGAGGCGATCTCCGAGGCGCCGCCGGTCGCGCTGAACAAGCGCGAGATCAAGGCCAGCCTTGCCACCATCCTGGAGACTGCCGTCGTCACTAACCGGCATCCGGCGCGGCGCGCGATCTTGCGCTTGGGCGCAGGGACCATCGCGGGCTTCCGGCAGACGCTGCTCGCGCGCGACTTCACCG
>DATAOM010000412.1:0-10038 GCA_036265775.1 Ktedonobacterales bacterium
CGCGCTGCTGACCGATCCGCGCATCCTGATCCTCGACGACTCGACCAGCGCGATTGACAGCGCGACCGAGGACGAGATCCAGAAGGCGATCCAGCGGCTGCTGAAAGATCGTACGACGCTGCTGATTACCCATCGCATCTCGCAGATTCGCTGGGCCGATCACATCCTCGTGCTGCGCAAGGGCGAGATCGTGGACCAGGGGACACACGCCGAGCTGATGGAGCGCTGTGACCTCTACCGCCGCATCTTCGCGCACTATGACGGCCTGAACGACGCGGCGCTACTGCAGAGCGCGCAAAGCTCGGCGTCCTGATCGCGTTCCAATCGTTCATCCCTGCCATTTGAGGTCTTGTATGTCGCTCTCGATCCAACCGCTCGCGGATGATCTGCTCGACGAGGCGGATCGCGTCATGATGGCGGCTTTCCGTTCGCCGAGCCGGCGGGATGAACTGGCGTTCTATCGGTCGCTGCAGCCGAATAGCTGGCTGGTGGCGACGCTGGATGGTGCGACGGTCGGCGCAGGTGGTGTCACCTGCTACGGCCCATTCGCCTGGTTGGGGCTGATGGCGGTGGACCCGGCGATACAGCGGCGCGGCATCGGGCAGGCGCTGGTGGAGGCGCTCATCGCCCAAGCTCATGAGTTGGGCTGCGAGGCGGTGCTGCTGGACGCCAGCAACGCGGGCGCTCCGGTCTATGCGCGAGTGGGCTTCGTTGAGGACGATCGCGTGCGCGTGTACGCGAGGGAAACGCAGGCGGGTCCAATGGAGGGCAACCCAGAAGCCGCGCGACGTGCTACACCACTGACGCGGAATGATCTGCCAGCGCTTGTGGACTTCGACGCGCGCTACTTCGGCGCCTCGCGCGAGGCCCTGCTGGCGGCGTCTTTCCAGCTCTACGCGGGTCGCGTCTTCGCCACGCGCGACGAGTCCGGTTCGCTCACCGGCTACCTCGTCGCGCAGGAGCAGCGCTTGGGGCCGTGGGTCGCCACGACGCCGGAAGCCGCCGAGGCTTTGCTGGCGCACGCGCTGGCGCTGCCATATGCAGAGGCTCCGAGCGTTCTCGTTCCGACGCTCAACTGCGACGCCACAGATTTGCTCGAACGGATCGGCTTCACGTCATCACGCGAGTTGCGCCACATGCGACATGGCGGCGAGCCAGGTTTGCAGCGGCGTGAGCGCATCTATGGCCAGGCGAGCTTCGCTATCGGCTAAGTTGTAAGAATATTTCGCGGAGCGACGCTCTGCGGCGAGATAGACAGGAGACCGCTATGGGCTTTATCATGGATGGCCTGGACGCCGAAGAGTACGATCGCACCTATTCAGATAAACTGCTCGTGCGCCGTGTGCTCGGCTATTTCCGGCCACATCTCGGCATCATGATCCTCGTTGCGACGATGATCGTCCTCAACTCGCTCGCCGACATCGCGCTGCCGCTGCTGCTCTCACGCGGAGTCGATGCAGTGATCGGCCAGTCGTTCTCCTGGACGGCGGCGCTGATCTTCATGGGCGCGCTGCTGCTGACCGGCATCCTGGCGTGGATCTTCAACTTCGTGCGCCAGACGTACTCGGCGCGTGCGGTGGGCGATGTCGTGCTGCAACTGCGGCTCGACGCCTTCAAAGCAGTGATGCAGCGCGACATGTCCTTCTACGACGAGAACCCTTCGGGCAAGATCGTCAGTCGCGTCACCTCCGACACCGAGGACTTCTCCACCGTTGTGACACTCACGCTCAACCTGCTGAGCCAGTTGCTGCTCGTCGTCCTGATCGCTGGCGTGCTCTTCTACATCAACGTGCGCCTGGCGCTGCTGGCGCTGGCTATCGCGCCGATCATCTTCATCGTCGCGCTGGCGTTCCGTCGCCTCGCGCGCGAGACCATGCGGCGCTCGCAGCGCGCGCGTGGTCTCGTCAACTCGCTCGTGCAGGAAAGCATCAGCGGCATCGCCATCGCCAAGAACTTCCGCCAAGAGCAGGCTGTCTACGACCAGTTCCGTGGTGTCAACGAGCAGTCGTATCAGGTCAACCTGCGTTCTGGCCTGGTGTTTAGTTTTATTTTCCCCATCCTGGGCGTGATCGCCAGCCTGGGTACGGCGCTGATCGTCTATTTCGGCGGTTTGCAAGTGCTCGACGGCTCTGTCTCCGCTGGACAGTGGTATCTCTTCGTGCAGAGCATCGCCATCTTCTGGTTCCCGCTGACCAGCATCGCCTCGTTCTGGAGTCAGTTTCAGCAGGGCCTCTCGGCCAGCGAGCGCGTCTTCGCTCTGATCGACGCCGAGCCGCGCGTCATCCAAACCGATGACCAGCCAGTGACGCATCTGGACGGGCGCATTGAGTTCCGCGATGTGGACTTCCGCTACTCAGACCAGCAGTCGGTGCTGCGCCACTTCAACCTGACGATTCCCGCTGGGCAAACGATCGCGCTCGTCGGGCATACCGGCGCGGGCAAGTCCACACTGGGGAGGCTGGTGGCGCGCTTCTACGAGTTCCAGGGCGGCCAGCTTCTCATTGATGGGCAGGATATCCGCAGTTTCGATCTCGAGGAGTACCGGCGGCGGCTGGGTGTCGTCCCGCAGGCGCCGTTCCTCTTCTCCGGCACGGTGGCCGAGAACATCCGCTATGCCAAGCCCGGCGCCAGCGAGGAAGAGGTCGCCGAGGTCGCGCGACGCGTCGGCGGCGGTGACTGGATCGAGGCGCTGCCCGAGGGCTTGGAGTCGCAGGTGGGCGAGGATGGACGCGGCCTCTCGCTTGGCCAGCGGCAGCTCGTCGCGCTGGCGCGCGTGCTGCTGCAAGCTCCCGCCATCCTGATTCTGGACGAGGCGACCGCGAGCGTTGACCCGCTCACCGAGGCGCAGATTCAGGAGGGACTGGATGTCGTCCTGGCGAAGCGCACGGCCATCGTGATCGCGCACCGGCTCTCGACAATTCGCAACGCCGACCGCATCATCGTGCTGCGCCAGGGCGAGATCGTCGAGGAGGGCGACCATGCCTCGCTGCTGCGCGCAGGCGGGCATTACGCCGACCTCTACAACACCTACTTCCGCCATCAAAGCCCCGACTATGTGCCGGGCAGCGGTTTCGTTCGCGTCGCCGTCGCCGATTGACACTAAGTCGCAGCCCAGTGCTATTGCATGTGCGCACAGCCTGCTCGCTAGATCTGCTCGCGCCAGGGGCGCTCCTGCACATGCCTCGACTTTATGCCTCGACCAGCTCCAGATGTTCGCCGTCAGCGAGCACCAGTACGGCGCGCCATCCGCTGCCGCCGTCGTTGGCCTTCCACTCGCTGTAGCCGCTGATGCGCTGGCCATGGTAGCGAGCGCCAGGCTGCTCACGGTGGTCCGCCATCCAGCGGATGGTCAGCATGTCATGGCGTGTCATCGGGACCATATGGGCAGCCCGTTCGGCAAGGCGCAGACAGAGCGAGCAGACCCACTCCACGCGTTCCATTCCGCCAGCTTCCAGGCGCGTGACGCTCGTCAGCCCCTCGCGCGTTCCGCAGAATGCGCAGCGATCCTCAAACGTCATCGGTGTACCCTCCCTCCTGATGGTCAGACTACCCCGTACACCGAGCGCAGCGCCACAAGCAGGGAGCGCTAGTGTCGCCTCCTTCGAGACAGATGGCGTGACGCTGCGGATGTCATGGATGCTGTAGGCGCAGGCATCTGATCAGCCGTCGTGGCATCCAGTTAGAGATGAGCGCTGGCCTCGCCACGCTGTTCAACGGAGAGACAAACTCCAACAGTATGGCGCGACACGGTATGATAGGCCAGAAAGGAAGCGGCGCCAACAATCGACGCACGCATCTTCGTGGGAAATCTGTTCCCATTTCTGGAGAGGCCTACATTTCTCATTTGGATCCAGTTCAGGTCAATTGCAGATAAAGCGAACGGTCGGGCTCCCGCCATTGCTGGTAAATCTCACATCGAACGGACTCCCAGTAGGTGTGCCAGTGACGTGCACCGGCGTTGATGCGCCAACGGCGAGGGAGCCTTCGGACACGTCCAGCGTGACGCCTGTGCTATTTGGACCAACGGGCGCAGCCGACCAGGTAAGCGCGCCGGGTCCGGCATTGAACACTGTCAGAGTCGTGTCGACGGGGCCGTTGCATGGATATGACGCCGTCATCGGCGTGACGATGAGTGGAAGCGGTGGCGGAGGTGGGGGCGGTGGGGGCGGTGGAACGCGTGTGGCTGTCTGCGCCAGGGCGGTCGAAGTGGCGGCCAGCGATTCGTAAGAAAGCGCGGTGGTTGGTGTAGCGTGATTGTCCCCACGGTTCAAGATGTTCACCGCCAGGTTGAGACCACTGACCAGGGCAATGAGAGCCAACACCGATGCCAGAGCGACGAGCAACCAACGCTGCGGCGTTCTGCGCCTGTCATCGTCGCGCGTTGGCCCATTGCTGCCTCCACCCCCTCCAGCGCGCCCCAGCCGATTTCCATAACTGCCGCCTGGATCTCCGACGCTCCTGGGTACTTCCTGTGCGCGCGATGCGATAGACCATGGAATCGCTGGTGGGGGCGCAGCCCCCATGTCGCGCTGGTATGGCCCTCCCCCTGATGTCGGCATAGCGCGCCACGGCTGTTCCAGGATGCCTTGGAGCGCGGCGCGCATCTCCGCTGCGCTGGCATAGCGATCTCGTGGATCGCGAGCGAGCGCACGCATCACTACTGCGTCGAGCTCTGCTGTGACGGCTGGGTTGAGTGTAGCGGGTGGGCGAATTGGATCGGTGAGCGCTCGTGAAGCCATCGAGTATGGGGTATTAGCGACGTGAGGTGGGCGCCCGGTCAGCATCTCATACAGCACCGCTCCCAGCGCATAGATATCGACACGGTGATCGACATGTTGGCCGGATAGTTGTTCTGGCGCCATATATTGTGGCGTGCCGATGGGCAGCCCACTGCCAGCGAGCGTTGGCGGTTGGCCAGCGCCGGTAAACTCAACTTGACGGACGATGCCGAAGTCTGTCAGCAGCGCTCGGTCATCGTCCAGCAGGATATTATCTGGTTTGATGTCACGATGGATCAGGCCGAGAGAGTGAACCGCGGTTAGCGCGTCGGCGATTTGGATGGCTACATTCAGCGCGAAAGAGGGGGAAAGTCGTTTGTGACGAAGGAGCGCATCGCGCAAGGAGGACTTGAACAGCGGCATGACGAAGTACGTGTACGGTCCTTCCACACCAAAGTACTCAATAGGCACGATATTGGGATGCGCCAGCTTGCGGACCTGGGCGACCTCATTCCTGAAGCGCGCCACGTACGCTGGATCAGTTGCGAAAATCGGGGACAGCACCTTGACCGCTACTACGCGACCCGTTGCTTGCTCTGTCGCGCTGTAGACGGTGGCCATGCCGCCGCTCTTCAATGCTTCTAGTAGCCAATACCTCCCAAGTCGCTGGCCGCTCAGCATGCTACGTTTCCTACCTCTAGGCGATGGCTTCGATTCGACTGGAGCGCTGGCTCGGAAGGTAGACAATGTTCTGGCTGCTGATGCAGCAGCGGAGCGCCGTCAGTATAGAAGTTCCCTCAGCTTGTGTCAAGCGACACAGCCATCGCTCATACTGGTACTGGTTCTGGCGCCTTTACGCATTCCACTGGAACTGTGCATTGAGCAGTGACCACGTTTTCACGATGAATTGGCGATCTGCGGTTCTGTGCTATTATGCTTCGCGGTCAGCAGTGAGGCGACGATGAGCTCTGAGGTGGGTGCGCGGATCGCAACGCAGACGGCCTTGTGTGAAAAAGGCGAACGCCTGAGTCGTCTCAGCAGTGGGAATGTGTGATCCAACGGAGGATACAAGATGACGACGAGCGTGAGCGACATCAAGACGAAGTTAATCGCGGTGATCGAGCGCGGCGAGGCGGATCAGGCGGCGCTGGCGGCGCTGTTGAGCGATGCAGAGAAAGCGGCGATTGGCGAGCCTGATCATTGGGCGGTGAAAGACCAGATCGCGCACCTCAATTTCTGGCGCGATCGCACCCTGCGGCGGCTGATCGCGGTTCGGGATGGCACGGAGCAGCCAGGACCTTCGCCAGACTTCCAGCCAGAGAACGAGCGCAACTTCGCCAACCAGCAGTACAAGCCGTGGAGCGAGATTATCGCTGAATCGGAACGACTCTTCCGCGAGACGAAGCAGGTGATCCCGCAGTTGACCGACGCGCAACTGACCGAGCCGATACAGGCGGGGACGGTTGAAATCGGGCTCTCCGAGCGAATTGTCAGCGACTTTCTGCAGCATCCTTCCGAGCACCTGACGCAGCTCTACCGTGAGCGTGGCGACACTGCGCGCGCCGAGCAACAGGACCGCGCCACCGTCGAGGCGATCGGCGAGCTGTTCGGCAAGAACTCGACGATGTATGGCTACGCGATCTACAATCTCGGCTGCTTCTACGCGCTCAACGGCGAGACAGATCGCGCCATCGCGGCGGTCGGCGAGGCGTTGCCGCTGATCCCATCACTAGTAGAGTGGTCGAAGCAGGACACTGACTTGGATTCCCTGCGCGCCCTCCCGGCGTTCCAGGCGCTCTACGAGAAATAGCGTGCTGCTACACGATTTCCGGGGGCAGCGTGAGGCGGTACAACGCGTTCTCGCCATTCTCGGAGACGTATCCTCGTACCCACAAGATGGTCTGCTGGCTCGTCGCGCTCTGAGCGAGTGATGCTCGCCAGCAGCCGTCGGCGCACCATTTCCATGCGACAGGGAGCGGCGGCGCGAGGCTGGTCCAACGCTGCATGTGCGGGTCCCATGACCAGAGCCATTGCTGGTCGAACTGTTCTTCAGGCGGCTTATCGGTCTGTATGCCCGTCTGCGGATTGACTCCAAACGCTAATAACTTGCCCGACGCCGTCACCCCGAGAATGTTGGTGATGCCGATGTGGTCGGCGCTCGTGCCGTTGACAGGAAGCGGCAGCAGATAGGCCCAATGGCGATTGTCAACGATCTCAGCGGCTTTAAGACGGAGCATGCGCGATAGGATAAACGATCCGGCGGAAAAATAGAGCGGATGCTCAGTTGCTGCGTTTGCTGACGTTGCGCCGAATGGCGTCAGCGCCTCGATTGGCACAATTCCCTGGAGTTTGCTCAGCGGACGCCATGAGGCGCCCCTATCAGGAGAGGCCCAGAGTGTGCCTTGATTCTGTTGATTCTCTTGGTCCTCCTCTTGCGGAGGCCAGCGCACAGTGAGAAGTGTTCCATCGGCCAAAGTCGTGAGTCTGGTATGAAGAAATTGTGCTGCGTCATCGCTGATCTCCGACCAATGGCGTCCATCGTCATCACTGTACGCGAGCGAAGTATGGGAATCTGACTCTGCCTGGCCTGTACTCCAATTCGTGTAAAAAAATAGGCGACCACGAACGATGAACGCGCCATGTGAGCAATACCGAACCGCATCTTCCGTAGCCACGTAGGGCGCCGGAGTTGGGCGCAAGGTCGCGCCACCGTCGTCGCTCAAGAGCATGTCGTATTCGGAGCAGCGCGGCTTGATGGGCGAGGGGTGTTCGATGAGAAACGTGAGCCGCTGAGGGTCGTCTGGCGCGCGATTGATCCAGCAGTAGCTTCCCGTAATGGGTGGCCACTGGCTCCGCCCCCAGGTCTTCCCAGCATCGTGGGTAAGCCAGAGCCATACAGGACCGCGCGGCGTCATTTCCCCCTGAATCGGCGACTTCTTCAGCGACGAGAGGCCGCATACCAATACGCTCTGAGAGTCAGTCGGGTCCGCCGAGAAGGCGTTGATCTGGTTCGCGGGCGCTGGCAGCGGAATCTTCTCCCAGTTCGCTGTGGTCAGATGCGCAGCAGGTTGTGGCGCGATCTTTGTCTCGGTGAGTTCTGGCACGCCGATCATCTGGATGCGATAGCGCACTGAGTCGATCAGGCGCTGCATGTAGCCAAGCTGTGTCGTCACCAGCGCCGCCAGAATCAGTGTGACGATTGCGGCGACCACTGCGCGTGGTAGGGTGACCTGCGCTCGCAACCCGCCCAATAAGGCGCGATCATTCCTTCGCGCTAACCGTTCCGGCGCAGGCTGACCAGTTTGCAGGTCTGTGCGCGCAAAATCGTCAGGCTCGCCGTTATCGGACTCCTGGGTGTACATACTAGGTCCGAAGGCCAACGACGTGCACGGCGAAGGCGGCCTCCGGCTCTGGGAAGGGGTTCACGACGCGGCGAATCGTGTAGTCGCCGGGATCGAGCGCGAGGTCCACCTGACGCAGGATCGCCGCGAGCGTCGTCATCACGAACAATTCGACCAGCCCACGTCCCAGGCAGGCGTGCGCGCCGAGGCCGAAGGGCACGAGCGCTCCCGGCTGATGATGCTCATTGCGTGGCGCACGGTAGCGGTCAATGTCGAACGTGTATGGTTCCGGGAAGTACTGTGGCAGGAAGTGGCAGACCGAGACGGCGACGAGAACAGCCTGCCCAGGCTGGACTTCATAGCCGCCGAAGCTGAACGGCTTCGCCACCAGGCGTGGCGTCGCCAGCGCGATCGGCAGGACGCGCATGGATTCCAGCATCGCGCCACGTAATTCTTGCATCTGCTGGAGCGTGCGCACATCAGGCGTCCCATCGGCGAAGACGGCGTCCACCTCGGCTCGGACACGCCGCAACGCCTCAGGATGCTTGAGCAGCGCATACAGCAGAAAGGCGCACATCGGCGCGCCATAGAGCAGGCTGTTGCTGTAGACCATCTGCATATTGGCGATCACATCGTCATCCGCGAGCGGCTGTCCTTCGCTGTCGGTCGCCGCCAGCAGCAGGTCCACCATATCGCCAGGCGCCTCATCGCGTGGCTTGGCGCGGTGGTCGGCGACGATCTGGCGGAAGAAGGCGTTCATGCGGCGCTTGGCGAGCTTGTAATGCGGGGCGTGCGCCAGAAAGTCAGGATACGCGCCCAGCCCCGCGCCGACCGAGAAGCGCGCGAAGGTCACGGCGTCCTTGAGCCGGTCGCCCAGCGGGGTATGGACGATTGCCTCACCCATCTGGTCACCCACCAGCCGGTGCATCGCCGCCAGCGCTCCCAGCCGCTCGCCCACCTGCCATCCCCCAACGCCAGCCTCGGCGGCTTCGATCATGCGTGGGACATAGCCCATGAAGGCGGCATGGTTGAAAGCGGGCTTGAGCGTGCGGCGCATATGCTGGTGGCGTGCGCCGTCGGTGGCGATGGGATAGTTCTGCGCCTTGAGCTGACGGGCGACGCCCTGGTAGATCGGCTTGTTGTCGAGGTAATCTTCGCCGCCGTTGAGGAGGAAGGCGTTGGCTTCTGGCCCCGCCATAATGACGTAGTCGCGTCCCGGGCCGCTCGCGCGAAAAATCGGGCCGAGGTCGTGGTACGACTGCACGAAGAACTCGAGCGGCCGCTGGAAAAGATCGACAGCGTTACCGATGAAGGGCAGCCCTGGCGCGACCGGAATCGCAGGGGCAGCCTTGCGCCGCCGCGTCACGAGATTGGCGGCGATGTCTGTTGTGGTTGGGGCTAGCTGCATATCACGCCTCGGATCTTGCTCAGGGAGTCTGGTTCGGTCGATCCAGCGCAGGGGATGAGAAGAGTATGTGGCGCTCAACAGCAGGCGGGGAGCCAACTCGCGCCTTTCAATCAGACGCACTATAGCATGCAGGAATTTCGCTCACCAATGATGTTAGCCATTTGGTTGCAATGGAATCGTCGGAATGCCAGAGACAGAGGCCCCGAGAGCGCACGAAACCAGGCTGGTGATATACTGAACGGGAGGACGGGACGCGAGGCGTCCAGGCAATCGCGGCTGTCGTCGAGTCATCGGCGGCGGTCGAGGAAAGTCCGAACTCCACAGAGCAGGATGCTGGTTAACTGCCAGCGGGGGCGACCCCAGGGATAGCGCCACAGAAACAAACCGCCACGTGTAAGCGTGGTAAGGGTGAAATGGCGAGGTAAGAGCTCACCAGCGGTCGGGTGACCGGCCGGCTGCGGCAAGCCCCATCCGGAGCAAGGCCAGACAGGGAGAGTAGTCGTCGGGGAGACTCGGCGGCTCGCGGGTGGCTCGCCCGTCCACTCCCGGGTAGGCCGCACGAGGCGTCGGG
>DATAOM010000413.1:0-3537 GCA_036265775.1 Ktedonobacterales bacterium
CTACTGGCAGAAGCGCGACTTCAGCCCCGCGCGCGAGACCGTGACGCTGCCAATCTCAATCGTCGGCGGCTGGTACGACCTCTTCCTGCGCGACACGCTCGACGACTACGCGGTGATGCGCGCCGCCAATCGCGCGCCGAATCTGACGATGGGTCCGTGGACACATACCTCGCTGCCTGGCATGCTGGAGACATTGCGCGAGGGAATACGCTGGTTCGCCATCCACCTGCGCGGCGAGGCGGAGCTAGAGCGTGCGCATCCAGTGCGCATCTTCCTGATGGGCGCGAAGCAGTGGCGCGAGTACGACTCCTGGCCGCCAGCCGTCACCCAGGTCAGCTACTATCCCCGCGCGCGTGGCCGTCTGGCCACGATGGCGCCGAGCGGCGCCGAGCCGCCAGACACCTATCGCTACGATCCGGCCAACCCCACGCCGACGATTGGCGGCCCCGTCCTCATGCCGCCCTCCGGTCCCAAGAACCAGCGCAAGCTCGAAGCGCGTCCGGACGTCCTCTGCTACACCAGCGCGCCGCTCGCCAGCGATCTGGACGTGATCGGCCCCGTCCGGCTGATCCTCTACGTGCGCTCCAGCCTCGAACATACCGACTTTCTGGGGCGCCTCTGCGACGTCCACCGCAGCGGACGCTCGATCAACATCTGCGATGGGCTGCTGCGCATAGCGCCGGGCAAAGGGGAAATCCAGCCCGACGGCTCGCTCAAGATCGAACTCAGCCTCTCCTCCACGGCGCAGCGCTTCAAGCGCGGGCATCGCCTGCGCCTCCAGGTAGCAAGCGCTGGGCATCCACGCTGGAACCGTAACCTCGGCGTCGGCGAACCGCAGGCCACCGCAACGCTCATGTGCGCCGCCGACCAGACGATCTACCACGACGCCGCGCATCCCTCGGCGCTGATCCTGCCAATAGCTCGCAACGCCTGAACTGATCTGGCGCTCTCGCTCGCTTGCTCGGCAGCCTTCATGAGAATAATGATATAGTGCCCTCGGAGGCGGCCCGCCACGAAGGTGTGGCGCACGCCATCCGTTCCGCGCTGCGATGGAACGCCTGGACACGAGCCGCCAAAGGAGCAAGACCCATGTCCTCTCGCCTTTGTCAGGAGCCGGGATGCCAGAGAATCGCCGCCGACCGCTGCTTTGAGTGCGGCGCCTGGTCCTGCGACACGCACCTGACCCTGATCAGCATGCCGACCCACGATGGCCACTTCGACCAGTGCGTCTGCCCAGCCTGCCTCAAAGAGCATCTGGCGCACACCGACAAATATGGCCGTGTCCGCGTCGAGCCGCTGAGTTAATCTCTCACCAGATCAAGACGTGAGCGCCGCGGCGCTTGAGTCGCCGCCTCATGCCATATCCTCTTTAAGAAGGCGCCTTTGCGCCGTCGCACGGTGTGGCGCGCTACTGCTCCTGCGCCGTATAGGCGGACGCGAGCGTCTCCAGATACAGCGCGACGAACCGCTCACGATCAACCCCGACCGAGGCAAGGATGTTCGCCGTGTGTCCCTCGGCCAGCGAAGGATCGACATCCTCGGCGCGGTTGAAATAGGCCACCGTCGCGCCAGCCGTCAGCGCACCAGTCAGTTCGATCTCCACATAGGCGCGCCGCCACTCGATCAGATCAGGATGCACCGCCGCCGCGACACAGAGTGGATCGTGCATCGAGAGGCCCTCAATCCCCCTTGGCCCGGCGAACTGGTCGTAGTAATAATCCGTCATCGCCTGGATCGTCCGCGTGACGGGATGCCCTGTCCTGGCAAGCGTGGCAAACTGCTCGCGCGCCATCACTGTCTGCTGTGTCACGTCCAGCGAGACCAGGCGGAGCGGCCACCCCGCCGAGAAGACGATCTGCGCGGCGTGTGGGTCGGCGTAGATATTGAACTCCGCCGCCGGGCTGACGTTGCCAGGAACGCGCAACGCGCCACCCATAATCACCACCTCGCGCACAGCCTCCGCGATGCGCGGCTCGCGCCGCACGGCCAGCGCCAGGTTCGTCAACGGCCCCAGCGCCACCAGCGTGATCTCCCCCGGCGCGCCCAGGATTGTCTGGATAATCATCTCGACAGCGTGCGGCGCGGCAGGGCTATGCTGCGGCTCCGGCAATTCGACGTCGCCGACGCCGTTGCGCCCATGCACATAGTCGGCGTAGACTGCCGGGCGCAGCAGTGGACGCTCCGCCCCGCGCGCGACAGGAACATCGCTGCGTCCTGCCAGGTCGAGCAGCGAGAGCGCGTTGCGTGTCGTCTTGTCCACTGACACGTTCCCGCTCACTGACGTCACCGCCTCCAACTGGACATCCGGCGCGGCCAGCGCGAAGAACAGCGCTAGCGCGTCGTCGATGCCAGGATCGGTATCAATGATGAGTCGCGTCATATGCCAATCCCTTTCAGATAGATCAGACGTAGCGATAGTGAATGCGAAACGTCCAGCGAATCGAGGTCTGGCCCGTCTGTTTGAGACGCGCGATCGCGCGGGGGCCAAAGATGAACCCGTACGTGCGCAAAATGGCGTCCTGCGTCCCGTACTCTTGCACCGAGGTAAAGTCCATTGCCGAGAACCCTTCATCCGCTATCAACCGTTGGCTAGTGTCCTCAAGTTCAGGCGTCGGGTGGTCGATGATCGCGGCCAGCTCGCCGCCGTAGCAACCGGGAGCGACATCCACCTGCAACAGCAACCCGGGACGCCGAACCACGCGCAACGCCTCCTCGACCTCCAATGGCGCAGTGATCGCCATCACCACATCCACAGCGCCTTCAGGCAATGGTATCGTGCTTGCGTCCCCCGCAAGGAATGTCACATTCTCGATCCCCTGCTCGCGCGCCTGACGCTCGCCAATGGCCCGCATCGCTGGCTCCGGCTCCACTGCAACCACCTGCGCCGCGACGCGCGCTAAAGGCAGCGCTGTCTGCCCGCCGCCCGCGCCAAGATCGAGGATTGCCTTGCTCACCAGGTCGAATCGCTCGCGCACAACCTCAAGCACGCCAGGACTGTACGGAAACGACGCAAAGGCGTCGTAGATCTCAGGATAATCCCGGTAGAGAATATCCCAGGCGTTGTCGATGGTCTCAGGATACGCAGTCATAGAGTGCGTCTTTCGTACGCAGGTTGCCCCCAAGAACAAGCCGATTAGCCCACACCATAGCGCGTTCATCTCCTGCTATGCAAGCTATCTCTGCACTGATCTCATCACGTCACACTGGCGTCATCATGGATGCTTTGAGCATATGCGTGTGCAAGACCTTATCAGCTCAATGGCAGGATGGTATCATGGCGCGGTTGAAACACCTGGCGTGGTGGCCCGGCAAACTGGTCGAGGAATGAAGCGCCGCAGGCAGACGACCGATCAAAGCGCGCCCAGCCAGTGATGCGCTGCCCTGCATTGACCATCCAGGAGCGCGCCAAGGGTCCATATCCTCGGACAGGAGCATAGGTCATGTCTGGCGCCGCGCTGCTCCTAACGCTCGAACTCCTGGGAACCTTCGCCTTCGCGCTGAATGGCGCGCTCACCGCCGCGCAGGTGGCCCGTCTCG
>DATAOM010000414.1:0-22797 GCA_036265775.1 Ktedonobacterales bacterium
CGAGGCGAGATTCAACGCGGCGCCACGGTAATCCTCGCCAACGCGCACAACCTGGCCCGCCGCGACGCCGACGCCAACATGCAGTGGCAGCGAGGGATCGCGGCTGGTCTCCTCGGCGCAGATGGTGATGAGCGCCAGCGCCGTTCTCAACGCGCGACGCGGCGAGGCGAAGACGGCGACGATCTCATCACCACGCTGGCTGAGCAGCCGCCCCTGATGCTGCCGGGTCGAGGCCGCCGCCAGCGCCGAGAACTTCATCGTTAGCCGCGCCGCCGCCTGATCGCCCTGCTCCTGGGTGAAGGCGGTGTAGTTGCGCACGTCGGCGATGAGGAACGTGCGCTCCTCCGTCGGCAGTGGCTCTGGACTGATCTGCTCGCCAGCAGCCGTGGCGCGCTGATCGCCCGATTTTCCTGTTCGCCTGGGCATCGCTCGACCAGTTCTGTCATGATTGCCATGAGGTAGACTACATGGATAGCATCGCCGCCTGTAGCGTACTCTGTGCGCGGCGCGCTGGCAAGCGCAATGGATACGACTCGATCAGGATGATCGTGGCTGGACAGTTACCTGGCCTGGCGGCGGACGTTTCAGGTAAGGACAGCGAATGGCAGGGAGGGCGTGGTGCGGGTCGCGATCAATGCGCAACTGGTCTCGTTTGGCGCGAGCTACCGTAACGCCGGCATCAGTCGCTACACCTACCAATTGCTCGACGGTCTCAGCCGTATCGAGAGCGATGTCGAGTTTTCGGCGTTCATCAATGCGGCGGAGCGAAAAGACGCCGCTGGCAGCGCTGTGGGACAGGCTGGCCGCGTCCAACTCATCACCGACCAGGCCAATACCTCCGGGCCGCTTGGGCGCATCACCTGGGAGCAGTTCACTCTGCCGAAACGCCTCGAGCGCCTGCGCGCCAATGTCTTTCACGCGCCCGCCAATGTTTTGCCGCGCTCAGTCCCCTGCGCCTCCGTACTGACTGTGCATGACCTCGCCTTCATGCGCCATCCGGAGTTCTTCCGCCCAACACGGCGCTACTATCAGCGCATCCTGACACGGCGCAGTGCGAAGGCGGCGACGCTGATTGTGTCCGTCTCAGAGCACACCAAGCGTGACCTCGTCGAATATTTTGACATTAACCCCAGCAAGATACGCGTCATCTACAACTCCATCGCCCCAGACTTCCAGCCAGTCGATCCCGCCATCATCGCTCGCTTCCGCACGGAGAAAGGGCTGCCAGAGCGCTATCTCCTGTACGTGGGTACCATCGAACCGAGGAAGAACCTCGCAGCCCTGGTGACGGCCTATGCGCGCCTGCGCTCGCAGATGGGCCCTGAGACGCCACCGCTGATCCTGGCAGGGGCAAAAGGCTGGTACTACGAGCCACTGTTCAAGCAAGTGCGGGAACTTGGCCTCGAACATGACGTGACTTTCGTCGGCTATGTCTCGCGCGAAGAGCAGCCGCTATGGTACGCTGGCGCGACGGTGTTCGTGTATCCCTCGCTCTACGAAGGCTTCGGCATGCCCATCGTCGAGGCGCTCGGCTGCGGAACCCCGACAATCACCTCGAATACCTCGAGCATGCCAGAGGCGGCGGGAACGCTGGCGACACTGGTCGCCCCGCAAGACATTGAGGCGCTCGCCAGGGCGATGTATCATATGCTCTATGATGATGCGCTGCGCGCGCGAACGCAGGCCGAGGGACCGCAGTGGGCGCGTCAGTTCTCGCTCGAACGGATGGCGCGCCAATACCTGGACGTTTATACTGAGGCTGCCGGGAAAGAGAAGCGCTCATTGTGACTCGGTGAGAGGTAGAGATCATGGATTTGCAGGAGCGGCGGATGGATCCGGCGGTTGCGGCTGGCTCAGGCGCCACGCCCTGGCCGGCGGAATCGGCGCGCCCCGTTCTTCCGGTCTACAGCGTCGAGGACCGTGTTCGCCGCCGTCGCGCTCAGTCGCTCTTCGCGCGCATCTTCATGATCTTGCTCGACGTGACGATGATCAATCTGGCGTTCGTCGCCGCGTATCTTTTGCGTTTCTCCGTCTTCCGTGGCGTGGACCTCTCGAATGGCTTTGTCGACGAGCCATATTCGAGTTTTTATACGTTGGAGATCATTGTCACGGCAGGGCTGCTCATCACCTTTAGCTTGCGCGGCCTCTATCGCCTGCGGACAGCCAGTTCCTGGGCGAAACAGTTCTGGATCATCGCCTCCGCCACGACCGCGGCGTTCGCCATCTTTACCGCGCTCGACTACGTCTTGCGCAGCACCGATCTCGGCATCGACGCGCAATCCCGCGCGGTGGTGATCTTCACCTGGGCAGCGGTGATCCTCTTCGTCAGCCTGGCGCGCCTGTTTGTCGTCAGCACGCTCGTCTTTCTCTACCGGCGCGGCTTCTTCCTGACAAAGTTGCTGGTCGTCGGCTCAGGTAGGCTGGGCAAGCTCACCATGCAACAGATCGCGGCGTCCCCCCGCCTGGGCTATCGGGTCATCGGCTTTGTCGAGGAGCAGGAGACGCCGCTCGCCGATTTTGGCCGCTTCAAGGCGCTTGGCCATATCTGGGAGCTTGATCAGGTGATTCGCAGCACGCGCGTGGCGCAGGTCATCGTCGCGCTGCCATCGCACGACCACCAGGCGATCCTGCACACCGCAAATGTCTGCGAGCGCGCCGGCGCCGATTACAAGCTCGTGCCGGACATGTATGAACTGAGCCTGTCGCGCATCAATGTCGATACCATCGAAGGTATCCCGCTGATCGGCCTGCGACGCGACACCGTCAACCAGTTCCAGATGCGCATCAAACGGCTGCTCGACATCCTCATCGCCAGTGGTGTGCTGTTGCTCGGCTCGCCGATCTGGCTGCTGGTCGCGCTGGCCATCAAGCTCGATTCTCCTGGTCCCATCCTCTTTAGCCAGCAACGCATTGGACTGCGCGGCGAGCCGTTCGGCTTTCTCAAGTTCCGCTCGATGCGTGTGGACGCGGAGGAGGTCCTGGATAAACTGCGCACCAGCGCCGCGGAGCGTAATCTCTTCAAGCAGAAGAACGATCCGCGTCGCACGCGGGTGGGGCGTCTCATCCGCCCGTTCAGCATCGACGAGATCCCGCAACTGATCAACGTGCTGCGCGGCGAGATGAGCCTGATCGGTCCACGCCCGCTGCCAGTGGTCGAGTCGACGAACTACGACGACTGGGAGAAGGGGCGCTTCGAGATGATGCCCGGCCTGACCGGACTATGGCAGGTGCGTGGCAGAAGCGACATCAAGTTCGACGAGATGATCCTGATGGATCTGTACTACATCGAGAACTGGAGTCTGAAGCTGGACCTGCAGATCATCTTGCAGACCATCCCGGCCGTCCTGCTGCGACGTGGAGCGTACTGATCTATGCGCGTGGCGATTGTCCATGACCTGATGAACCAGATGGGAGGCGCCGAGCGCGTCCTCCTGACTTTGCATGATCTCTACCCGCAAGCGCCGATCTACACTTCGATCTGGGATCCACGTATCACCGATAAGCGCTTCCGCAGTCTGGATATCCGCACGAGCTATATGCAGCGGCTACCATTTATCATGCGCCATCACCAGCCCTACCTGCCGCTGTATCCGTTCGTCTTCGAGCGGCTGGACCTGCGTGAGTACGATGTCGTCATCAGCTCGAGTTGGGCGTTCGCCAAGGGCATCGTGACGCGGCCCGAGGCGCTGCATATCTGCTATTGTCACACGCCGATGCGCTGGGCATGGCGCTATGAGGATTACGTCGCGCACGAGGATGTGGGGTTGATCGCGCGCTTGGTCCTGCCGCCGTTCATCACCTGGCTGCGCAGTTGGGACTATACAACCGCTGGACGGGTAGACTACTTTCTCGCCAACTCGCACGCGGTGGCCGCGCGCATCGCCAAGTATTACCGACGCGAGGCGACGGTCATCATGCCGCCAGTGGATACGTCGGGCTTCCAGCTCGCATCTGGACAGGACGACTATTTTCTCGTGGTCTCGCGCATGATTCCCTACAAGCGTATTGATCTGGCGGTACAGGCGTTCACGCGGCTTGGTCTGCCGCTGCGCGTGATCGGCGGTGGACGCGACGAGAAGAAGCTGCGGCGGATGGCCGGCAAGAACGTGCGCTTTATGGGGACGCTGCCCGACGCTGCGGTGCGCGAACATATGGCGCGGTGTCGCGCGCTGATCTTCCCCGGCGAGGAGGATTTCGGCATCACGCCAGTTGAGGCGCAGGCGAGTGGGCGCCCCGTGATCGCCTATGGGGCTGGTGGCGCGCTCTCGACCATCATCGAGGGGGAGACCGGTGTCTTCTTCTATGAGCAGACGGTCGAATCGCTGATGGAGGCGGTGCGGAACTTCCGCGACGAGCAGTTCGATCCAGAGCGCATTCGCCGACACGCCGAGGAGTTCGACACGCGGCGCTTCATGGATCGCCTCGGCCGCTTCGTCGACGCGAAGGTCGCCAGCCATCCTGTGCTGGCGCGCAAGGCGGGGTTAGCGTACCATGAGGCCGATGCGGCTCCGCTGCGCGATGAAACGGCGCGACCACCGCAGACCATCGAGTATTCCAACGCGACCACAGGAAGTCAGGACGCATATGGCGCTGAACCTTCGTCCTGATAGCGGCGCATCAGTCTCCTCAGACCCGCCCATCATGGCTGTCGCGCGAGGCTACTGGTGGGTCTCCGCGCTCGTTCTGCTGCTTGTCACGCTCGTCGCTGGAGGACGTTACCTAGCTGCGCCCCAGACCTATGTCGCGACCCAGAATCTCAGCGTAGCGCTTATTCCCGCGCAGGCGCTGGGCGACCCCGGCGACGCGGCGCTGGCGATGAGTGGCGCGCGGGCTGTGGCGCACGCTATCGCAAGTAGTGATGTCACCACAACACCAACTTTCGCCGACGCTGTCTTGGCAAAGGTTCCGGCAGAGACGGCGAAGCGTGAGAGCATCACGAAGGCCAAGATCCAGAAAGCGCTCTCCACTACAGACCAGGAGGCGCAGGTGCAGGTAGAGGCCCGCTGGTCTACTGCGGCGGGAGCGCGCGCGCTCGGCTCGGCGGCAGCCCTGGCGCTGCAGGCAAATTCACAAATACCCGCCTATGCGCTGAATCCTGGCGATACCGTCTCGGTACAACTGGCGTCATCCGCGCCTGTGGTGGAACAAGATCCGCTACAGCAGTTGGATAATTTCAACGCCCTCATCCAGCAACTCGTCATTGGACTGGGCATCGCTCTGCTGCTGCCATGGGTATTCGCCGGACTCACCCGAGTGCGTCGAAGCGGCGCCACGCCGTCCGCCGAACGAGAACCGCCGAACGGTGTCGCCTGACCACCTGGCAGGTTGGTCTGGTCAAGCATGCTATCAAGCCGGAGCCTGGATAGGCATGTATGAGCGCGCCGATCAGGGGACCGCTTGAGGTGGCGCATACAGAAAACCCGGCTTCTCGCCAGAGGTAGGGCGCGTAAGCCGGGAGTAAGAGACGCCGAGAGCGCTTACTGCAGTATGTACTTGCGGTCCGGTGCGCCGTGTCCGAGCAGACGGTCAATGGCGTGACGCAAGGAAGCGAGACGGTTTCCGCCGATCTGGAAGGCGATGAGTGAGCCGACGAGCAGGCCAAAGGCCCCACCAAGCAAGACACCCTCGACAAAGAAACGATTCCGTAACGACAACATCGGCGTCACCTGTTCCTACCTTACTACTGCATATACACTACTGCCGGGGCGCCGCTCCACAACCGTTCCAGGCTGTAGAACTCACGCTCCATCGGTCCAAAGATATGCACGATCACGTCGCCGCAATCGAGCAACATCCACCCACTATTCGCGCCGCCTTCATAGCCGCGGCTTGGAGCATCCAGGACGTCCAGCTTCTCTTTGATGGCGTCCGCGATCGCCTGTATCTGGCGGGCGTTCGCGCCGGTGCAGACGACAAAGTAATCTGCGATCACCGAGAGTTCGCGAATATCGAGGGTGACGACATCCGCCGCCTTCTTGTCAATCGCAACTTCTGCGATAATCCGCGCCAGTTGAGAAGAGTCCAGCCTGAATACTCCCTTCGCTTTGACGCATCTGCCGCGTGAAATGTCACGCCCTAATACCCTGCGGCTCTTACCCCTACAGTATAGCATGAGTTGGCGCCTAAGTTCCCGTGCGATAGGTCAGACGCCACCAGGCATTGCGCACAGGTTCTCGGCATAGTACACACAGAGTACGAATCAGCGCCTTGTGCGTTGGGGTTCCAATTGGGGCAGGTGAGATGGGGGAGACGGAGTGCGAATTATGCGCGCATTCCAATGATGTTGGCAACACACGGGCTCACCAAGGCATCGCGCGGGACCGATCAGTTGATTGTCGCGCGAACGATTTGACGGGTCGAGGCAGCAGAATACTTTACTCCTCTGGCAGGAGTTGGGGATTCCAGGCTACTTCCCACAGATGCCCATCGGGATCTTGAAAGTAGCCAGCGTATCCTCCATAAAACGTCTCGCCCGCCGACTTGACCATCGTCGCCCCAGCTCCCTCGGCCTGGCGCATCACCTCGTCAACTTCTTCTCTACTGCGCACATTGTGCGCAAGCGTAAACTCGGTCGGGCTGGGAGTCGCTTCCGCCAGGCCGGTGTCATGCGCGATGCTCGCTCTCTTCCAGATCGCCAGCTTCAATCCAGGCTGGAGATCGAAAAAGGCGACGGCTCCGTATGCATACTCTCGCCCCACGATTCCTGGCGTCTGCAGCCCCAGCCCATCCCGATAGAAGGCCAGCGACCTTTCCAGATCATCAACGCCCAGCGTAATGAGGGTCACGCGCGGCTTCATAGCAGAATCCTTTCATGCCAATCATGCTGCGGATGAGGGACGGCTAATCGCGTAGCGTCTCAGGCGCGCCGCTCTCGTAGGAGCGCCTCATTTTTCAAGGATGGTGACCGAGAGAGAGATCACGCCAAGCTGAATCACGTCGCCGCTGGAGAGTGGATAGAGCTTGCCACTCAACAAGCGCGTGTTGTTGCGCACTGTCTCGTTGCGACTGCCCAGATCCTCGATGCAGACGATCCCATTCTCGACGTGCAGAATCGCATGCTTCCTGGATACGCCCGACGCCGCCCCATTCCAGTCCGTTAGATCGACATCGGGCATCAAGCCAGCTTGACTATCGCGCCGGCCAAGAAGGTATTCGGACTTCCCGGCCAGCTCGAAGACATAGCCGCTCTCGGTGAGGATGAGCCGGACGACGACGCGCGCTGGCTTTGCGCTCGACCGTGGCGGCGCTACATGTCCAGGCGAAGCCTCTGGGGCAAAGGGGAACGCGTCCCGATTGAAACCCGCAGGCGCCAGCGTCTCGCGCGCGGCAGACGCCTGAAGCGGCGGTTTCTCCTGTGTCGCCGGCGACGCCTCGCGGCGCGCCGCTCCAAGCCACTCTGGAATCAGGGCGCTGCCACACTTCGCGCAGGTAGTGGCGTCATCGCCGTTGCGATTGAGACAGCGCTGGCAGAGAATCATGCGCTCCCGTCGGTTCCATGTCCTATTGTCCCGCGCGTCCGTGGATTGAACGTCCTTGCGGCAGGGCCACGCGCGCTAGCTCATCGCGCGCATTCTAAGTGCGCGTATACAGATGTGTCAAGCGCGCAAGGACTCCCGCGAATGGCTCGCCTTCCACTTATCGGCGCGCTGCAGCAACTCCTTTGCGTTCGCACGCGCCGCCGACGACTGCGCTCCCAACAACTGACCCAACTCGTCGATGCGACGCTCGCCGGAGAGACGCTCGGTCAGTGTGCGCGTGCGCAAGTCGTCCACCTCTTTGGCGACCGAAAAGTGCGCGTCGCCGAACGCCGCGATCTGCGGCAGGTGGGTCACACAGAGGATCTGATGCGCGCGCGCCAACTCCCAGAGCTTCTCGCCGACGGCCTGGCCAGTCTTGCCACTGATGCCCGCGTCGATCTCGTCGAAGATCAGTACGGGCACGGCGTCCGCGCGCGCCAGCACTGTGCGCAACGCCAGCATCAGGCGTGAGGTCTCGCCTCCGGAGGCGGTCTTCGCCAGCGGCTTGAACGGCTCACCGGGATTAGGCGCGATGCGAAACTCGATGCTATCTATCCCGGTCGCGGTGAACGCATAGCGGCCCGCAGGGATCTCGCCTGCCGTGGATTTCTTCCGCGCGACGCTCGCAACAGGCGCGCCATCTGGATCGGCGGTCTGGCGGATGGCGATCTCGAAGCGCGCCTTGCGCATGTTGAGTTGATCTAGCTCGCGTTCCATTGCCGCCGCCAGACGCGTCGCTGCCTCCTGCCGCCGCGCCGAAAGCTGCGACGCTTTCTCCCCAATCTGGCCGAGCAGCGCCGCCTCGCGCTCGCGCAGTTCACCCAGACGCTCTTCGCGCCGGGAGAATGTGTTCAATTCTTCGGCGGCGGACTCGGCAAAGGCGAGGATATCTTCGACAGTCGCGCCGTACTTGCGGCGCAGGCGCGCCAGCAGGTCCCAGCGCTCCTCAACCTCCGCCTGCCGTCCGGGATCGACCACCAACTCATCCTGATAGGCGCGCAACGACGCCGCTACGTCGTCGGCGAGCGCGGCGGCCTGGGTCAGAGAATCGGCGTCGCCTTCGAGGGTGTTGTCCAATCGCAGCAAGTCGCCAAGCGCGCGCTGAGCAGCCGCCAGCAACTCCACCGCTCCGAGCGTCTCAGCGGTGTCATCACCGGCCAGCGCCGCGTGCGCCGCGCTCGCCAGTTCGCCCAGTCGTTCCACGCTCGCCAACCGCTTGCGCTCCTGCTCTAATGACTCAATCTCGCCAGGCGTCAGATGCGCAGCGGTAATCTCATCTACCTGGAAGCGCAGGAGATCGAGGCGACGCTCCAGTTCCTGATCGTCGCGCTCCAACCGCGCCAGATCGCGCTGCGCGACACGGAGTTCGCCGACCAGGTCCGCCACCTCGCCGCGCAGGTCGACCGTGTTGGCGTAGCGGTCCAGGAAGTAGAGATGCTGCGCCGGGCGCAGAAGCGTCAGGTGGTCGCCCTGGCCGTGAATATCCACCAGATGCGCGGCGAGGCGCTGCAAGACCGCGACCGGGACGGCGCGCCCCGCCACCCGTGCGACGCTGCGACCGTTGGCGGCGATCTCACGCGCGAGGATCAGCATGCCATCCTCTGGCTCGATCCCCTGCGCGCTCAGGATACTGGCGATGGTGTCTTCCGGCTCGCTGCTGTCGTCCTGCGTCCGCTCCGGGCCAGCAGGAGCCGCTTCCCCCGCTCCCGCGGTCAACGTCGCGCCGCTCACGTCGAAGATGCCCTCGACGATGGCTCGCTCGGCTCCAGCGCGCACCACCTCCACTCCGGCGCGCCCACCGACCAGCGCCGAGATGGCGTCCAGGATGATGGACTTGCCCGCGCCGGTCTCGCCGGTGAACACGTTGAAGTCCGGCTCCAGCGAGAGGCGCAGGGAGTCGATGATGGCGAAGTTAGTGATGGTCAGCTCGACAAGCATGATTAGAAGCTATCTCGCAGCTTGGCCGACAGGATTCGGTAGAACCAGGTCGGCGGTCTCCGGCGCAGGAACCGTGTCGTCAGCACACTACTCGTGACGGTTACCTGATTGCCTACGGCCACATCCACGTTGATTTGCCCATCCGCCGAGAGCACAGCCATGGTAGAGCGCGGTTGAAGCTCCATGGTAATCGTCGCGTTCGCCTCCAGTATCAGCGAGCGGTCGGCGACGAGGTGCGGCGCAATCGGGGTTAGCACCTTGCTGCGCACCTGCGGATGCAAGATCGGCCCGCCAGCGGAGAGGTTGTAGGCCGTCGAGCCGGTCGCGGTGGAGACGATAACGCCGTCGGCGACGGTCGAGTTGTACAGATGACCATCGATCCAGATCTTGACGCGAATCACCCGAGGCTCGGCTCCGCGCACCAGCACGATGTCGTTGAGCGCCATCAGCGAGTGGGTCGTTCCATGCGACTCGACCTCGGCCTGGAGCATCGAGCGTTCGTCCACCCAGAAATCGCCCTCAAGGTAGAGGGGCAGCTTCTCGTCCACCTCCGCTGGCTCAAGTTCGGTCAGGAACCCGACGCGGCCAAAGTTCACGCCGAGGATGGGCACATGCTGCTCGGCGCAGATCCGTGCGACCGAGAGGATGGTGCCATCGCCACCGAGGACGAGGACCGCATCTGTGCCGGTGAGCTGCCCATTCAGGTGGTCTTCGGCGCGCGAGGAGCAGATCCAGACGCGCCGCCCCTGTTCGGTGAGCGTGCGCCGCAACGTCTCCATCATCTCGACAGCCGCTGGCGAGGTCTCCACATAGACGACGCCGATGGACTCCAGCGGACCACGGCGGGAAGCGCTCATCTGCGTACTCCCTCCTCAGGCCGACCTACATGCGCATACAATTCGCTGGCGCTCCACAGTAGTGTATCAGGCGCTACACATCGCCGTCATGGGTGAAGCGGGACAGCCGGAAGCGCTCCAGTGAGAACTCCGGCTCGGCATCGAGCGCGAGGGCGCAGATGAGCCGTCCGATCAGGATGCCGAACTTGAATCCGTGCCCCGAGAAGCCCGACGCGATGACTACCCCGCGCCCACTGGGATGATAGTCGAGGATGAAGTCTTCGTCGGCGGTGACGTCATACATGCAGCGATCCACACCCGCCAACTCCGCCTGTGCCGCGCCCGGAATGAACGCGCGCAGGAACGCGCGCACCGCCTCCACCTCGTCCATATCTGGCTCGTAGCCCTGATTCGGATCGACGGTCACGCCAAAGTCGTGCAGGCCGACCTTGAGCCAGCCGGGGCCGTGCAGGGGGAAGCCGTAGTGGTTCATACCGGAGAGGAAGATCGGGAAGCGTCCGACGCCGAATGTTTCTTCATCCAGGCCGCTGAAATAGCAGACCTGCTGGCGTGTCACGCGCACAGGGATGTGAACGTTGGGCAGCACGTCGGCGATCCAGGGTCCCGCCGCGACGACGACGCGATCAGCCGTCAGTATCTCGCCCGACGCCAGCCAGACGCGTCCGCCATCGCCGAGTGGCTCGACACGAGTCACCTGCACGCCCTCGCGAATGATCCCGCCGTGCGAACGTATCCGATCGGCAAGCGCCAGACAGCACTCCGTCGCGCGCAGCATGCCGCCACGTGGATTCCAGGTAATCGCGCCAAAGTCGGCAGCGCGGAACTGCGGAAAGCGCCGCTCGCACTCCTCTGAGGAGAGTCGCTCTGCAGGCAGCCCCTGCGCTCGCATCACCTCAAAGCCTGGCAGTGTGTGGCCGTCATCGGGCTGGCCAAGCGTCAGCACGCCGGTCTCAATGTAGAGTCTCCGGACGGTCTCGCGCGCCAGCTCATCCCACAAATCGAGGCTGCGGGCGACCATTTCCGTGTACTGGGCGAGCGGGCCATACTCATGGCGAATCGCGCGCGAGAGGCCATGTGACGAAGCCCAGTCGTGCGCGACATGGTAGCGTTCGAGGACGGTGACGCTCGCGCCCGCCTCGGCCAGCGCCGCTCCCGCGCCAAGGCCCATCACACCGGCGCCCACCACCACGACCGTCGGTCCGCTCATCGCAATGCCTCCCCATTTGATCCCTCAGTCGGTCTCATTGTACGACGCCCGTACGCCAACAGGCGACCTGCCGGCTACGGCGTTGACCTGGGCATGCGCGACGCCTATACTTTTCTGGGCGCCAATGGCCAGTGAAGGTGATTGCGCTATCCGACGCCACGAGGAGCGCGCCACATGAGCAAACTGAAGGTGAAGTGCGCGAGCTGCGGCAAGGTGTTTGCGCCCTCGAACATGAAACAGACGTTCTGCACAGACTGCGAGAAGGCGCAGCGCGCAGCAAGAGCGCAAAGGCGCGCGGAAGCAGCCGCTCCATCTCAGACACAGCAGCCGAGCGCGCCACTCATCCAGGGACCCGGCGCGAGCGTGCTGTGTCCAGACACGGCGCAGATCAAGGCCACTGCTGACACTCCAGTCCCTCCTGCCGCAGAACATTCTCCAGCGCACGAGCCTTCAGAAACGGCGCATGAACAGCCGCAACAGGCGATGGCGCACGCAAATCCACCAGTCATAAAACGGAGTGGTGGCAAGAGCTCGCAAGGTCAGCACAAGGTGAAGACACAGCGCGTTGAACCCGCGCCATTCACGCTGACCGACGAGCAACGCCAGCGAATCGAGGCGCGCTATCTGGAGTTGGCGAATCCCGTCGAGTTCGACGGCATCCGCACGCAGATCGCCGCCGAACTGGGTGCGCCGAAGCCGGTGGTGCGCGATGTCGTGCGCGAGGTCCGCAGGCGTCGTGGCATGCTGAGCTGGTGGGAAGTCCAGGGCTTCTCCGGCTCGTCCGCCGACCTTGAGCGCATCAAGGCCGCCTACACGCCATATCTGCCACTGCCGCCGGTAGGGATCCACCGGGAGATCGCGGAGGCGCTCGGTCTGGAGCCCCGCGCGGTCTATCGCGGCATCCGCAAGATACGCGCGCAGATGGGGCTGCCGCAGTACAATGCTCTAGAGGAGCATTCCGAACAGACGGCAGTCGCCGCAATGCCTGGTGAACAGGCGCACACATAATGCGCAATATGCGCAACTAGATACGATCCACATCGAGCGAGTGAAGGGGCGCGAACGAGATGGGAATGGCGATCATCGTCCATGGCGGCGCAGGCTCGATCGCGCCGGAGCGGCATGTGTCAGCGCGCGAAGGATGCCACGCGGCGGCGCTGGCGGGCTGGGGGGTCCTCCTGCGCGGCGGGTCGGCGCTGGACGCCATCGAGGCGGCGATCATGGCGATGGAGGATAATTCCGGCTTCAACGCCGGCACGGGTAGTGTGCTGACCAGCGATGGGCATGCGCAAATGGACGCTGGCGTGATGGACGGCGAGACGTTGGACGTGGGCGCTGTCGCAGGCATCGAGCGCGTCAAAAATCCCGTCGCACTGGCCCGACTGGTGAGCGCCAGCCCACACGTGTTGCTCGTCGGGACAGGCGCTGAACTCTTCGCCGAGGAGCAGGGCGTCGAGTTGGTAGACCCTCAGACGCTGGTGACGGCGGCGCAACTCGCACGCTGGGAGCGCGGCTACCGCGATGGCGACGACGTGAATGTAGACGCGAAGCTGGTCGCCGACAGTGGGGTAGGCACCCTACCCGACGAGCATATCCACGCCGATGGTGATAAACACGGCACAGTCGGGGCCGTGGCGATTGACCGACACGGACGCATCGCCGCTGGCGCTTCGACGGGTGGCATGGCGGGCAAGCACCCTGGGCGCGTCGGCGACACACCATTGGTGGGCTGCGGCTACTATGCCGAGACGCCGCTTGGCGGCGCGTCTTGCACCGGACATGGTGAACACTTCATGCGGCTCATTCTTGCCAAGCGCGCGGTGGACCTACTGGAGCGCGGTATGAGCGCGCAGGTGGCTGCGGACGCGGCCATCGAGACGCTCGGCCAGCGCACTGGCGGCACGGGCGGCCTGATCCTGCTCGACGCCGAGGGGAATGTTGGCTTCGCGCGCAACACCGCCGCGATGGCTTACGCCTACATACGCGAGGGGATGACTGAACCAGACGCGGGCGTCTAGGAGCTTGATGTGCCGCCAGCGAACAGGGATGACAACTTCTCCGCAGGGCTGGACACATACTGGTCGATCACGCGCCCAGGCGGCGGGCTGGTCGAGGTAGTTGATTCCAATCTTCGGCTGGAGTTGTCGGGCGCGGTGGCTGGCGCATACAGCGACGCGCAAATAGATGACTATAGTGGACGCGCTCGCCCGACGTTTCCGTGGCGACCTCCGCTGAAACTGACGATACGCGCGCGCTTCTCGCATCTCGTTCATCCAGTCCCGACCGTGGGCGCTGACGCGAACCAGCAGTTGTTGCGCGGCACGGTGGGCTTCGGCTTCTGGAACTATCCACTCTCGCTCACCGGCGCGGTTCTGCGGCTGCCAGATGCGATCTGGTTCTTCGGGGCGTCGCAGCCCTCGAATATGGCGTTGGTTCCCGGCATACCAGGCTGGGGCTGGAAGGCGCAGGTAGTCCACGCACATCGCCTCGGCGCAGTCGCCGCTAGCGGCCCGACGGCATTGAGTGCCCTCTGGGGACGCCTCAGCGGACATGAGGAGGCCGCTGCCCGTTGGATCCAGCGCCTCACTGGCGCGCAGGAGGCGCGTCTCATGATTGATCCCCGCGAGTGGGTGACGTATGAGATCGACTGGCGCCCTGAACACGCGATCTTTCGCGCAAATGGCGCTGCTGTGCTTATTGCGCGGAATCCACCACCAGGCCCGCTCGGCTTCGTCGCCTGGGTGGATAATCAGTACGCTATTGCTACGCCGCGCGGCGAGTTGCGCTTCGGGACCGTCGCCAGCGAGCGCGAGTGGCTTGAGCTAGCGTATATCCGCATTCATGCGACTGACAGGTGAAAAGGAAACTGCGCTGCCGAGCGCCGCTATGTGTACGGGCGAGGCTTGACCCGCTCATTTGGCGCGATCTCCTGCGCCTCTCAGGTTTCCTGCGCGGGATGGTACTCATCTGTTGTGCGCCCGAAGGTCCAGGCGACGGCTTCGGCTGCGGTCTGGATGCTAGGGGGCACGCGCAGGTAATACTCGCGCCCTGTCGAGGGATCCTCCACCTGAACATAACGGGCTACCTGGTCAGGATCGTCAGGCAACGCGACTTCGTAGAGCACGCCTTGCGGGCCGCCATCGATGTAGGTGGCCGCCAGTTCCCATACAAAGCGCTCCGCGCCCATGCGCTCCTGGATGATGCGCCGCGTCTCGACGTTGCGCTCGCTAAGGAAATCATCGCGCGTGAGCTCATCAGGCTCCAGGATCACTCGCTCAGGCACTGGCACGCCGTGCCAGGCGAAGAAGCCCCAGCCATCACGATACTCGACGCAGCGGCCGGTGGCGCTGTGGAGACGGCCGGCGTCGTCGAAGGCAAGGAGTCGTGGCTTGCGCACCACCAGGGCGACGTCTTTACCGAACCAGTAGCCGGAGACCATCTGGTTGAAGTGAGCCAGCGGATGTCCCTTCTCGCTCGCAAGAGGCCCGCCAAGGTACTCCGGCAGGGCCAGCGACGGCGCTTCATCGTACGCTCGGATGCTGTGCCAGATGGCGTGGTCATCATTTCCTCAGCCTCTGTCTCTGATCCGGGGTGAGAGCGGCCAATTCACCTCATCTGCCACGGCCTGCCAGATTCGCTCGCCCACACGCTCCCTGACGGCCTCCCAGACCCGGTGGTTGAGGCCGTGGGTGTGCTTGAGGATCCGAGCGTGGATCTCCATGCGCGTGACCCGATAATCGACGCTGTTGAGGACAGGCGCTCCTGTCTCGATAGAGCCGATCTCGGTGTTGTCGCGAAGGCTGTCCCACACGCTTGGCGAGATACTCTCCCTGACGGTGTCGTCGATGCGGAGCCAGCTCCGCTTGCTGGCCAGAACGGCCACCAGTTGACATGGTCCCTCGAGCCAGTGGATCTGCTGCGGCGTGGCTTGCCCAGCTCGCTCATACGCTTGCCGCAGGCAGGCTTCAGCCGCCGGCTCGTCGACTGGCTCGGTGGAAAGGTGCGCCTGGATGCACTCCTCATCAAAGCGGTCAGCAGCGGTCTTTGCTGCCGCTTGCTGCTCTGGCGTCAGCGTCGGCTGCTGCTGACGCGCCTTACGCTTCCGCTTCATCGCTGTACCGTCTCTGCTCCATTAGTCTCGTATCGTGCGGACGGCGTTGGGGGTGTATTCACGCTGGCGAACGACGAGCCACCAGCCGGGATCAAGGGTCAGCGCGTCGTGCTCCTCGTGGACGACACGGGTCGGCTCAACGAGCTGCAGGTAGAGCGTGCCGTCCTGCGCCTCCAGAACGCTGCCGCTGGTCAATCGATGGGTATGCCCCGTCGCCTCGCCCGCCACAATCACGAGACTGGGCCGCACGGTTAGCTCAACCGCTGGCCGCTCCTCTTGCGAGATGAAGAGCAGATCTCCCTGACGATACTGCGTGGGCATGGAGTGGTCCTTTCGGAGTGGGCGAGCGCAGGCAGTTGACCCCTGCTCATAGCAGAAGAGCAGGCCAATCGGCGATTTGCCCATTGTACCGCAAAGGAGCGCATGCGAGAGGCGACGCCGTCGCGCTCTATCTCGCTGCTCACTCAGAGGGCTTTCACATGAGGGCTGACGTGTTTGAGAAGTTAGAGCCGCCGTTGTACAATAGGCTGGCCTGCGCCTGAGTCGCTTGCCTGCGCGCAGATCATTCTGTCAACACAAGGAGTCTGCGCGCGTGGCCGAAATTACGGAGTATATGACCCGCGACCTCGCCGAAGGTCTGCGGCTGGTGGATGGCGGCGTGACCGCCGCGCGTGGCTATCGCGCCGGGGCGACCTCCTGCGGCATCAAGTCGGAGCCAGGTGTGCTGGATATGGCGATGCTTGTCGCCGACGCGCCCTGCGTCACCGTTGGGACGTTTACTACGAGCCACACACCATCGCACACCGTCATCCTCTGCAAAGAGCATCTTGCGGCGAGCGGCTTGCATGGTCAGGCGGTGGTAGTGAACAGCGGCAACGCGAACTGCGCCAACGGCGAGCGTGGCGCGCGCGACGCGGCGCGGATGGCGGAGCTGACGGGGCAGAAGTTCGGCGTGGACATGAATCTGGTCTACGTCTCCTCCACCGGTATCATCGGACGTCCCCTGCCGATGGAGAATGTGGAGCAGGGCATCGCGCAGATGGAAGTAAGGGCCGACGGCGGACACGAGTTCGCGCGCGGCATCATGACGACTGACACGCGCCCCAAGACCATTGCCGTCGAGTTTACCGTAGGCGGCGAGACGGCGCGGCTGGGCGGCTCGACCAAGGGCGCGGGGATGATCTATCCCAACATGGCGACGATGCTCTGCTACCTGACGACCGACGCCGCCTGCGCGCCGGAGTTCCTGCAGGCCGAGTTGCGCGCGGCGGTGGCCGACTCGTTCAACATGGTCTGCATGGACGGCGACATGTCCACCAACGACACCGTGCTGCTCTTCGCCAATGGCCAGGCGAAGAACGAGCCATTGACGGCTGACTCTCCCGACGCCGCCACCTTCCGCGCGGCGCTGCGGCATGTCACCCGCTACCTCGCGCGCGAGATGGCGCGGGACGGCGAGGGCGCGACGAAGCTGATGGTGGTCGAGGTACAAGGCGCGGCTTCAGACGACGATGCGCGGCGGGCGGCTCGCGCGGTGACGGCCTCACCCCTGTGGCAGTGTGCGCTCGCCGGGGGCGATCCCAACTGGGGACGCATCTTCGCGGCGCTCGGCGCGAGCGGAGCCGAGATGAATCCCGACCGGCTCGACATCGCGCTGGATGGCTTGCAGATCGTCGCATCAGGCGTCGCCACGTCGTACGATCAGGCGGAGGCGAAGCGCATCATGGCGAAGAACGAGGTCGCCGTGCGCGTGAACCTGCATCAGGGCGATTTCGCGGCAACCGCCTGGGGCTGCGACCTGACCCACGGCTATATTGACGAGAACACGACGTACACACGGTAGTGTAGGGCAGTTTCAAAGGAGAACACAGCAATGGCGACCGGAGCGCGTCCAGCCCCCGAGCAGAAGACCGAGAAGACGAAACGCGACTGGGTCGCGCTCGAAAAGAAGTATTACCAGGGCACGTTCAAGCGTGAACTGGTGATGGAGCGCGGCGAGGGGACGCGTGTCTGGGACGCCGATGGCAACGTCTATCTCGACCTCGTCGCTGGTATCGCCACCAACGTCCTCGGCCACGCGCATCCCGCCGTCGTCCGCGCGATCATCGACCAGGCGCAGCGGCTGATTCACGTCTCGAACCTCTACATCAACGAGCGGCAGGTGGAACTGGCCGAGCAGCTCTACAACGTCAGCGGCGGCATGCGCTCGTTCTTCTCGAATAGCGGCGCCGAGGCTGACGAGGGCGCAATCAAGCTGGCGCGCAAGTTCGGGCGGCTCAACCGCGACGGCGCCTACGAGATCATCAGCATGGATGGCTCGTTCCATGGGCGCACGCTGGCGACGACCGCTGCGACGGGGCAGAAGAAATACCAGGACACATGGCGGCCACTGCCCGACGGTTTCAAGCAGGTCCCCTTCAACGACTTCGCGGCGCTCAAAGCGGCAACCTCGGCGAAGACGGCTGGCGTGCTGATCGAGGCGGTGCAGGGCGAGGGCGGTATCCACCCGGCCAGCGCCGAGTACATGCGGAATGTGCGCGCATGGTGCGACGAGCAGAACCTCGTGATGATCTGCGACGAGGTGCAGGCCGGGATGGGCCGCACCGGCAAATTCTTTAGCTGGGAGCACATGGGCGCGCGACCCGACGTCATCACGATGGCGAAGGGTTTGGCCGGCGGTGTGCCGATCGGCGCGATGCTCGCCAATCAGCGCGTAGACATCTTCGAGCCGGGCGACCACGGCACCACGTTTGGCGGCAACCCCATCGCCTGTGCGGCGGGCGTCGCCACGATGCGCACGATCCTGGACGAGGGGCTGCTGGAACATGCGACGAAGATGGGCGCGTATCTGGATAGCAAGCTGGACACGCTGCGCGAGAAACACAGCATCATCACCTCGACGCGCGGGCTGGGGCTGATGCGCGCCTTCGAGATGGCCGAGCCGCGTGCGCAGGATATGATGGACCTGGCGCTGAAGCGCGGTGTGCTGATTCTCAACGCTGGCCCCGCAACGATTCGCTTCGTGCCGCCGCTGATCATCCAGCAAGCGGAGATTGACGAGGCGATTGACCATCTGGATGCGGCGCTGGCGTCGCTCTAGGCATTCTGACAAGTCGCCGTTCGTGGCGTGAGAGGAAAGATCATGTCGGACCAGACATCTGCGTCGAACGCCGCGGAGACGTACATGCGTCAGGGCAACGAGGCCGCCGCCAAGGGCGACTTCGAAGTGGCCGAAGAAGCCTTTGAGCAGGCCGTCGCGGCAGACCCAGCAAGCGCGAAGGCGCGCTACAACCTTGGCTTGGCCAGACAAAATCTAGGCGATCCGGAAGGCGCCATCGCCTCATACGTGCGCGCGATCCGCCAGGACCCGGCGCTGGTCGAGGCGTACATCAACCTCGGCAACCTGTATGGTGAACTGGGGCTGGAGCAGGAAGCGCTGGAGGTCTTCCAGCGCGCGGTAGACTTGCAACCTGAGAATGACCAGCTTTTCATCAATGTCGGCGACGCCTATCGCAGCCTCGGCCTCTATGAGGACGCCATTCAGGCGTATCGCCAGGCCAGCATCATCAACTCCGACAACGAGCTGGCGACGGATAGCCTCGCCGAGGTGCGCGAGCGCGTGCGCATGCAAGAGGAGAACATTAGCGACCTCGAACGCGGCGTGGACGAGGATCCCCGTGACCTCTCGCGCTACGCCGACCTTGTCGACGCCTATCTGGAGGCCCACCGCGAGGAAGACGCGCTCAAGCTGATCGACCAGATGATCGCGTTGGAGCCGGAGAATCAGACGACCTACGAGACACAGGCCATCGTCTATGAGTCGCTCGATCACCCCGACGAGGCGGCGGACGCCTGGGCGCGCGTCGTCGAACTCGCCCCCAGCGACGCCGAAGCCTGGGAGCACCTGGGCACCTGGCGCGAAGAGCAGGGGCGACTGGACGAAGCGATCATGGCCTATCGCAAGGCGGTGGAACTCAGCCCCGACACGCCGAGCCTGCGCTTCAGCCTGGCGGAGCTGCTGCGCGAGGACGAGAAGTACGACGAGTCCATCGCCACTTACCGTGATCTCGTGCAGGTATACAAAGACTCCGATGAAGAGGACGAGGAAGAGTTGCTGGCCGACGCCTATACCGGCCTCGCCTCGACGCTGAACGTCGCCGGACAATACCAGGCGGCGCTCGACGTGGTCAAAGAGTTCCTCGAGCGCTTCCCCGAGCAGCCGGAGGCGTTCTACGAGCAGGCGACCGCGTACAGCGCGCTGGGCCGGCAGGAAGAAGCCATCGCCGCATACGAAAGCGCGGTGGACGGCGACCCGCTCGACGCCGGCGTCTACAACGACCTCGCCGAGGCCTATCTCGCCGTCAAACGCACCGACGACGCCATCGAGATGGCGGAGACGGCGGTCTCGCTCGATCCTGAGTTCGCCACCGCGCACGAGACCCTGGCGCAAGCGTTACTCGCCGCCGGACGCAACGCCGAAGCCGAGGAGGCGATGCAGCGGGCGGCAGAGTTGCATGCGGAGGCGGACGAAGATTTGGATGAGGACGAGGAGCAGGACAATCCCGGCCAGAATTAGCTCTGTGAGAGCGCTGCTCTGGGCCGGTGTAGAAGGCGCGACTCCATGTTCTGCTTAGGTTGTGGCGCGGAACTCTCTGCTCGGGCGGAGGTCTGCGCGGTCTGTGGACGTCCGGCGCACCCGGAGAGTCCACTGTCGCCGCGCGCTCCACAGCGTGCCACAAGCGCCGCGCCAAGTGTTGCGACAACCGCCGCAGCCGGCAGTGCGCCTGCCTCGATGCGGCGCGCCGCCATCCCTATCCCATCCATCCCATCTCCGGCGCCACAGTCCCGTGCGGCTGCGCCAAGTGTCTCCAGTGGTGATCTGGCGCTCTTCGCGCTGCCGGGCGACGTGACGGGGCGCCTGGTCGTCGTCTTGCCGCTCCTGCTGGCGGCAGACCTGCTCGCGCCATGGATCGTTCTTGGCGACGCGCAAATCGCGCCAGCGCGCGCAGGGTTGTTTGCCCTGGTAGTTGCGTTGCCCTTCGCGCTCATCGCTGCCATGACGGTCTATCTGCCATTTCGCCAGCGGCCAATTCTGGCGGCGATCCCGCTGGTCGTCTCCGCGCTTGCATTGGGCGGTGGACTTGTACTCTTCCTCATGGTGGGCCCGTTCGGTGGGCGGGTTGTGAATCTCATTGGCGAGGGAACCCTCGCGCGCCTGAAGGTATTCCTCGTGTCGGGAACGCAGACGCCAATTCCAGGTCCGCTGCCACTCGCGCCAGATATCGGACTCTTCGCCTTTATCGTCTGCGCTGGCGCGCTGGTCGTCGCCAGCTATCGCCGCCTTGACGCGCTCATCACGAGCCAGTACAGCGCAGCTGCGCTAGTCACGACGCCAGCAGTGGCGCCTGCGTCGTCAGAACAGGCGGCGGAAGAAGCGTCGAAGGGCCTAGAAGGCGGGGCGTCGGGCGCCAACTCATTGGGGACACAGTCGGCGCAGAACCAGCCGTCAGCGCCTTCGCCGCTGCCTGGCACGCCGGGATGGAACGAGGCGCCGCAGCTTCCAGCCATTGTGCGCAATGCGCCGCCGATCCGCGGCATGCGCCGCATTGACCCGCATGGATGATGGGCGGATGACGGGCAGGCGCGGCGCTAGACGGTCGTGGCGTCTGAAGCAGGCGCCGTCAATTCCGGTGGCAAGGTTGAAGCGGGTTGGCTGATGATTGGGACTCCTTCGCAGCGGAAAACGACCTCGCCGAACCGCAATACGTCGCCCGCAACGATCCGGTGTGGCTCGCTGACTGGCTCGCCGTTCACCTGCGTCCCGTTGCTGCTCTCCAGGTCGGCGAGGTAGTAGCCACTGGCCTGCCGCGTGATCTGGGCGTGGAAGCGCGAGACCGAGCTATCTTGAACGATGATGGCGGCCGCTGGATCGCGACCAATCCTGGTAGTCTTCTCTATCAACTCCCAGCGCCGGCCAGCGAGCGCGCCAGTCTCGCCGACAAGCGCCAATGGCGCATTCAGTGGATGTGAGGCGGAGGAGGCCGCCACCTTGCGCGTCTCTTCGAGCGCGTCGGCGCCGGTTGGAGCAAGCAGCGCGAAGCGATAGCAGCGGACGCCGAACTGGAGAATATCGCCGTCTTCGAGCGCGACCAGCCCGCGGACTTTCTGTGCGTTGCGCCGTGTGCCGTTCAGGCTGCCACGATCCAGCAGATACGCCTGACCAGCGCGCCAGCGCGCCTCGGCGTGGCGGCGCGAGACGAGATCGTCGTCGAGGATGATGTCATCCTCAGGGTCGCGCCCAATCAGCGCGACTTCGAGCGAGAGATCGATAGCGGGAGCAGCGTCATCATCCACTGGCGTCAAGCGTCCCCATGGGCGATCTGGCCCATAGGGATAGGTTTGCCGCGCCGGATCGTCGAGTGGAGTCGCGCCGATGGGCGCGCCGCTCACACGCGCCTGCGGCGCCGCCTGCGCCTGCTCTGGGCTGGCAAGCGCAAAGAAGAATGCTGTGGTCAACAGCGGAATCACCCAGCCGAAGAGGCTGATCCAGACCAGCCAGAACGCTACTTCCTGCGCGCCGAGCGTGGGGCCATAGACGTCGAACCGGCGCAGCAGCCACCAGATTGGAGCCAGCATGAGCGCGCAGGCGATGAGCGAGACGAGAGACGCGCGGGCGATCTGCTGACGCGAGCCGCGCCGCAGTCGCAACGCCAGCAGGGAGACGCTTCCCGCCGCGAGCAAGGCGCTGGCCAACCCGCCATAGCTGCCCAGCGCGACCCATGTGGGGAAGTCCATCGGCGTCTTTGCCTCTCCTCATCGGCGTCTATGTGGCGCGCCGGTCTCACTCCAGTGGAAGGATGCCCTGCGCCCGCGCCGCTTGAATATCCAGCGTATACAGGATATGCCCAGCCTGACTCGCCTGGTCGAATTCCGCGTCGCCATGGACGTTCGCCTGCGCGCCAGTTGCGCCATTTAGATCCGATGTCTCCCAGTACTCTATAGTGTCGGCGTGATCGTCGGTCGCGACGCCGAGAAAGACGTGTCCCGGCGTGAACACGATGTAGGGTCGCATGCCCAGTCGCTCAATCGCCGACGCCATGATGACAGTAGATTCTACGCACATCGCGGTGGGCGCCGCGCTGGCCAGCACATCGCGCGGAAGCTGGA
>DATAOM010000415.1:0-1757 GCA_036265775.1 Ktedonobacterales bacterium
GTCTCCGTCGGGCAGGCGCAGCGATTGCTCTCCTCCCTTGATGCGCGTCCGCTGCGCATCATCCCGCGCAAGCACGGCTTCCTGGCCTATGTGCTGCCCGGCACCGAGGAGCAGGTGAGCAGGCGCCTGCGCGTCCATCCCTACATCCGCGATGTCGTCTTCATGCCGACCGACGACTATGGCGACGGCTATGGGGAGGATCATCGCTATTAGCGGGGACAGTGCGGTTGTCAGCGCTGCCGAGGTGGCGCATCCTGATCGCTGGTGGCTGCGCGACTCGCCGAGCGCACCAGCCAGTCGCGGGCGAGCGAGGCGGCGGCGGTGCGGGTGAGCAGGGCGAAGACCAGGCCGATGATGAACGCGGGAACCATGCCGATTGGGGTAAACTCGTTCAGCGCGAGGTAGCAGGCTACGCCCGCCAGCACGCCAAAGACGGTCGCGCCGAGCCGGAGCGCCAGCATCGCGCGCGTCAACTGGCGGTTGCGCTGCGTCGCGCCGTTCGCCGCTGGTGGAGGCCGTCGCGCCATCGTCAGGAATCTCCCTTGCTCTCGTCACTGGTCGGCGGCTTATCCGCCAGCAGCGCATCCTCTGCCGTGTCTTCGGGTTCACCCCAGGCCATCAGCAGTTGCGAGACACGGCCCGCGATCTCGTGCCATATGTAGTGCTGGTATTCCAGCATCGTCGCCTGCCGCTCGTCGTAGGCGCGCGACCCCGCGTCGCGGCGCGCGTTCGCCAGGAACTTCTGCGCCAACTCGTACGAGTGGCGGCCGCGCTCCTGTAGATACGCCTGCAACGTCTCCATGTCGCGCAGGAGTCCCGCGAGCCGCTCGGCGCTGTCATTTTGATTCCGTTTATTGTCGGGTTCCTTGTTCGTTTTGCGCGTGGTCATCGTCGTCTTCCATCTCAGCTATTCTGAGTCTTCCTCATCATTCGATTGGTCGGTTGATGCGCCAGGCGGGGTAATCTCGACCCGCAGCGCGTCGTTGAAGCGGTTGAAGTAGTTGAACAGGCCGATGACGGCGGCCATCTCGATGATCTCGCCCTCGTCGTAGTGGAACCGCAGCTCCGCCCACAACTCCTCGTCTACGCCGCGCGCGTCGGTCGTCATCCGCTCCGCCAGCGAGAGCGCCGCGCGCTCAGCCGGAGTGAACATGTCGGCATGCTCGTCAATGTGGTACATCGCGTCGAGCAACGCCTCGGAAACGCCCTGCTGCTTTGCCAAAGCAGTATGAGAGGCCTTTCAATAGGCGCAGTCGTTGATCTGCGAGACGCGCACCGCCAGCATCTCTTTGAGCCGCACCGGAACCGTGCCCGTGGTAAAGATCGCCTGAAGATGGGCGTCGGCGGTTCTGGCGATCTCCGGGCGGTGCGCCATGGTGCGGAACATATTGGGGATATTGCCGCGCTGGCGCTCGTAGCGCTCGAACACTGCTCGCGTCTCAGGATCCACATCTTCCGGGTTGAGCGGCTTTATGCGCGGCATGACGCCATCCTCTCTGACTGATGTTCTATATGCATCGCCCGCATGGGCGCAATTGGCATACTGTCGGTCGTAGACTATGCTATACCTGAAATTATACGCGTGGGAGAGAGGGGAGGCTACCGTGAGCGAGAGCAGCGAGAGCAGCATGGCGGGCGATCCGGTGCGCTGGGGTGTGCTGAGTACGGCGAAGATCGGCGTGCGCGCCACGCTTCCGGCGATTGCCGAGGCGAGCAACGCCCGGCTGGTGGCGGTCGCCAGTCGCGATGGGGCGCGG
>DATAOM010000416.1:0-5314 GCA_036265775.1 Ktedonobacterales bacterium
AACCATCTCCTGCAGGACCGTCACCCAGATGATCTCGAAACAGCCGATTCCCGCGCCGTCGAGCGCGAACGCCGTCAACGTGATCACCGGAACGAGATCATGTGGAACCGGCAAGGCGAAGGCCATCATTGCCAGCGACGAGACCACCAGCGCGCTATACGCCACGATGCCACGGTGGTGAATGCGCCGCAACTGGCCAACGATCAGCGTCGCCAGAATTGCGCCAACCGCAGAGGCGCTGATGATCGCGCCGTAGAGGCCAACACCGTAGTGATAGAAGTCGCGCACGTGCAGCGGCAATGTGACACTGTAGGGCGCGCGCAAGGCATTGCCAAGCGAGGCAATCGCGATGGTCACCCAGAGCCACGATGATGTGGCGATGTAGCCGATCCCCTCGCGGATGTCGGCGAAGACGCCTCGGGCGCCGCGACGTTTCGCTGGCTCTGTCTCCAGCCCTTCCTGCGCCAGCAACGGCTTGAACGGGACGCGCACCGCCAGCAGGCAGAGCGCCGAGATGAGAAAAGTGAGCGCGTCGAACCCAAACGCGCTGGCGGTGGAGAAGTTGGCGACGAGGACCGCGCCGAGCGCCGGGCCGACGAGTATTCCGATCTCGCGTGTCAGCCCGTTGAGCGCGTTGGCCGAGGGCAGCGCCTCGACCTCGACAAGTTGCGGTGCGATGGACTGATACGCTGGCAGGAAGAACGCCTGTGACAGCCCGAAGAGCAATCCCAGCGCAATGAGTTGCCAGAACTGGAGCGTGTTGGTATGGCTCAGGACAGCGATCGCGCCCACGGCGACTGCGCGCCCCGCGTCAGCCCAGAGCATCACCAACCGGCGCGGGAGGCGATCCGCGATGACCCCGCCGAGAAGGAGAAACAGCAAGCGTGGCACGGATGTCGCGATCAGCACAATGCCCATCGCCGCGCCCGATCCTGTAAGGATGAGCACCTGCCACGCCAAGGCTGTCAGATACGCGCCATCGCCGAGCGTCGAGATCGTCTGTCCCAGCCAGAGCAGCGCGAATGGCCGAGAGCGCAGCGCCCGCGCGAAGCGCAATCTGCCTCCAATCATTTCTGTCGCGCTCATAGCGTAGGCTCTTTCTCGTCGGTCTGCTCAAGCAGAAAGTTCAGACTGTCGCGCAACTCGCGTGAGAGTGGCGCCGTTTGCAGGACGAAGTAGGTGCGGTGCGCCCGGCGCTCAAGCATGACGAATCCTGCCTTCGTAAGCTCGTTCGTATGGTGGGCTGTTGTCGCTCCTGAAATCCCCAAAGCGCTGGCGAGTTCCTGCCCGTAATGCGGGCGATTGGCGAGCAGGCGCACCATGCGTAGCCGTGTTGAATCGGCAAGCAGGCCGAAGAGCATAGCGGATCGCTCGACGAGATCGCGCGTTGAGGCGCGCTGACCGCGAAGAGGTGTGTCTGTCGCGGGCCGGCCAGATCGCGTCGCGCCGAGAATGACGCGAGTGCTTACCACGAGCACGTATGGCTCGTAGGATGTGCCGTCGAAAAGGGGCTGACGGACCTCGTGATAGTAGGCGTTTGATCTGGGAACAAAGGCGGAAGCCGCGACCACCACTGGAGAGAAGCCCTCCAGGTCTCGCGCCTTGCGCAGCCAAGGAGGGTCAGCGGCGCGGTCGCCGGCGAGCAACTCGCCGAGCCGTTGCGTCGCGCGCTCGCGCTCACTGCGAATCGTGCGCTCAACTTCGGCAAATGGGCCGGTGAGATGACTGCGCATGATCTCGATCAGTTCATCACGAGCTGCCTCTGGCTCATCGAGGATCCAGAGAAGATGAGAGCGCGCTCTGCCATTGAGACGCAAATAGCGATCAATGTAGGCGCGCGCCGCCACCGGCGCCCCTCGAAGTGACAGGAGATCGTCAGAGGTGAGTGGCGCTTCTGGAGCGATAGCTCCGGCAGTTACTGCGAGCCGGAGAAAATCTCCCTGGGGAACAGCGGCGAGCGCGGAGATCAGCGCATCCGCGCTGCGGTGTTTGGGCAAGCGTGGGAGGAGCGCCAGCGCCGCGCCTCCAACTGGATCGTCGCCGCCAAACCAGATTCGCAGACGACGCGCCGCCATAGCTCCAAGGGACGCGCGGATCTGCTCCGCCCATGTGCGCCAGCGACCGGGGGCCATCCTTCCGCCCAGAACTAGCAGACTCTCGACCGCGTCATACGCAGGTGAGCTATCCAGCACAGGCACGTTCGGCGTCATCCCTGCCTCCTATGATTACCGTGTGGATATGGTCTTGTTCGGTTTGAACCTTTTGCTTTAGATAATAATCTAAAATAGCGTGCGGGTCAGCCTGGTGTCAAGGATGCCCCTTTCGCCCCTAAGCGCACTGCGACGCATGTTTCAAAACAATCCAGAAAATGCGATTACCAGAAGCAATTTCACGATTGAGCGCTTGACCAGGCGGCAATTTGCGATACAATAAATTGACACGGGGCGTTCGGTGAGGGCGTGGGATGCGGCAATGGAGGACATGACGCCTCCCCCTTCTCACATCACGCATGGCGCATCATCCACAGAACTGATGTCGTTGTGTGTTCACCCTAAGGTTCGCACGCACATGAACGCGCCTGATCGGCAAGGCTCGGCGCCTCACACCGACCCCGAGGACGGATCGTTTCAACCGGCAGACTACGTTCCAGGCATATCTGCGGCTGATGCGGACTCCGATGAACGACATACGGTTCTCGTCGTCGAAAATGATGAGCAGAGCCGCCGTCTCATCGAGCAGATTCTCGCATTTTCCGAATATACATGTGTGTCCGCTGCAAACGGGCTGGAGGCGCTTGACCTGCTTGACCAGACGCGCGTTGATATGGCGCTCATGGACCTTTCGATGCCTGGACTGGATGGCTATCAGACAGTGGAGCGTATGCGAGAACGGCCGGGATACGCCAACACGCCTATTGTCGCCGTCAGTGGGTATGCGGAAGACGCTCAGCGTGATCTGGCGTTGCGCTCCGGCTTCACCGACTATCTGAGCAAACCGTTCCGACCGAAGGAACTAGTACAACTGATCGACCGTCTGCTCTCAAACACGGCGCAACGCGAGGATGAGCCTGAAATGAGGTAAGCGTATGCGCGCCTGCCTCGTGCGCCGCATCGATTCGACCGATAGTGTGCGTGACCGATAGAGGGGATGGCGTTGGGGATGGATGTGCGAGTCAGCACGCGTGACGTGCAGCAGTTTGAAGGCGACGCGCTGGTTGTGGGCGTGTTCGCGGATGGCAAGCTCGATGGGCCAGCCGCGCTGCTAGATAAGGCGCTCGCCGGAGTCATCAAGGGATTGCAGGACGACGGGGAAATACGTGGCGTGGCGGACGAGGTGACTCTGCTGCACACGTTGGGCAAGATCGAGCCAGCGCGCGTCGCCATCGTTGGTCTGGGCGCGCGCGACCGCTATTCGCTGGAGCGCATCCGCCGCGCCTCGGCGATTGGCTGCCGCACGCTGCGCAAAGCTGGCGCGCGCAATGTGGGGTTAGCGCTGGCTTGGGCCGAGCATGGACTGAACCTGGCGCAGGCGGCGCGCGCCTCCGCCGAGGGAGCCATCCTCGGCCTCTACCAGTTCCGACGCTACAAGGCGCAGACCACCGGGCTTGATGAGAGCGCGAATGGCAAGAGCAAGGCGAATGAGAACACGCGCCAGATCGAGTCGATTACCGTCCTGGGGCGTGGACGCGAGCCAGCGCTGCGGGCATCGGTCGAGCGTGGACGCATCCTGGCCGAGGCACAGAACCTCGCCCGTGATCTGGGCAACGAGCCAGCCAATGTGCTGACGCCGGTAGAGTTCGCCGCGCGCGCCGAGAAACTGGCGGAAGACTGTGGACTGGAGTGCGAGATTTTTGGGCCGGACTGGATGCGCGAGCAGGGAATGGGCGCGCTGCTCGGCGTCGGCCAGGGCAGTGTCAACGAGCCACGGCTGATCGTCCTGCGCTATCGGGGCGGCCCATCGAGCCAGCCAGGACTAGGGCTTGTTGGCAAGGGCATGACCTTCGACAGCGGTGGCATCTCGATCAAGCCCGCTGCGGACATGGACGCCATGAAGATGGATATGTGCGGCGCGGCGGCGGTGGTCGGCGCGATGATGGCGATTGCGCAACTGAAGCCCAAGATCAACGTTACCGGCCTCGTGCCCACCGCCGAGAACATGCCGAGCGGGACGGCGTATCGTCCCGGCGACATCCTGCGCGCCTCGAATGGCAAGACCGTCGAGATTCTCAACACCGACGCCGAGGGGCGGCTGATTCTGGCCGACGCGCTGTCATATGGCGGGCGGCTCGGTCTCTCGCCGATGATCGACGCGGCGACCCTGACCGGCGCGATCACCGTCGCGCTGGGCAAGCTGCGCGCGGGTCTTTTCAGCAATGATGAAGCGTTCCAGTCCAAGACCGTCGCGGCGGCGGAGATCGCCGGCGAGCGTCTCTGGCCGATGCCGATGGACGCAGAATACGAGGAATTGATTCGCAGCGAGATCGCCGATATGAAGCAGACTGGCGGACGGGCTGGCGGCTCGATTGCGGCGGCGAAGGTGCTGGCGAACTTTGCCGAGGGCACGCCATGGGCGCACCTCGATATCGCCGGTGTCGCCTGGCGCGATCATCGGGAGATCGACGGCGACAAGGGCGCATCTGGCTATGGCGTGCGGCTCTTCGCCGAACTGGCCTCCCTGCTGGCCGAACGCCGCTCCGCGCGTGTACCATAAGCACAGTGGCGTTACGAAACCTCGCCGCTGTAGTCGCAGGCGCGCGATCCATCGCGCCCGCTCGGTTCAGGCGAGACAGGTCTCGCCCCTACAACGAGATTGCCAGACAGAGCCGGATACGAAGGGGACACAGGCGCGATGCAAGTCCGTGTGCGCTATTTCGCGGCGCTGCGCGAGAAGGTGGGGAAGGACGCTGAAGACCTGAGCATCCCGGCTGGCGCTACGGTGGATCAGGCGCGCGCGGCGCTGATCGAGCGCTATCCCCAACTGGCGTCCACGCTGGCGGGGTGCGCCGCCGCCGTCAATCGCGCTTATGCCTCGGCGGAGACGGCGCTCGCCGAGGGCGATGAACTGGTCTTCATTCCCCCGCTCGGAGGAGGCTAAGCATGCCCGCGATAGTTCGTATCACCAGCGACGCGTTAGACGCGCAGGCTGTCCGTGCGCTGGAGGAATCCGTCACGACGAGCGGCGATGGCGGTGTGGTCACGTTCCAGGGCGTGGTGCGTGACAATGCGCGTGGCAAGCAGGTGCGCTCGCTCGAATACGACGCGTATGTGGAGATGGCCGAGCAGCAGATGTCGCAGATCGCCGCTGAGGCGGAAGC
>DATAOM010000417.1:0-18769 GCA_036265775.1 Ktedonobacterales bacterium
GCTCCTAGATCTGGTCGGACTCGGAAGCATGGCGGGCAAACGTCCAGGTCAGCTTTCCGGTGGCGAGCAACAGCGTGTCGCCATCGCCGTCGCGCTCGCCAATCGCCCCGCGTTGCTGCTGGCGGACGAGCCGACTGGCGAGTTAGATAGCATGACCGCCGAGGGCATCTTCACACTCCTGCGCGACCTCAACCACCAGCTTGGCCTCACGACCCTCATCGTGACGCATGACGCGACGCTCGCCGCCGGAGTGGACCGCACCATCGCCATCCGCGACGGACGGACGAGCACCGAGACCGTGCGCCGCGACGCGCCGCTGGCCTCTGCGGGCGACCAGGCGAGCGCGATTATCGGTCTCTCTGGGGTGACCCACGCCGAGTCCATCGTAATTGACCGCGTTGGGCGTCTGCAATTGCCGCGTGAGGCCATCGAGCGGCTCCCCTTCGATGGGCGCGCCGAGGCGCGCATCCTGGAAGACCATGTTGAGCTGTGGCCGGCGGGCACGCGCAAGGAGGGCGAATAAGTGGTGGATGAGACGGCGATCGCGATGGCCGAGGAGGTCTCGCGCGACTTCGCGACATCCGGTGGTGTGGTGCGCGCCCTGCGTGGCGTCTCGCTCGGCGTGCGTCCCGGCGAGTTGATCGCGCTGCGCGGGCGCTCTGGATCGGGCAAGACGACGCTGCTCAATATCCTGACGGGGCTGGATAATCCCACTACTGGTCGCGTGCGCATCGCCGGTCAGGATCTGGCGCCGCTCAACGAGACGGCGCGCGCGCTGCTGCGGCGGCAATACGTCGGCGTGATGTTCCAGAACGCGCATCTCTTCCCCGTGCTCACGGCGCAGGAGAACGTCGAGGTCCCCTTGCGCCTGGGGCATGTCACCTCGCCAAATGAACGCAGCGAGCGGGCGCGGCGGGCGCTGGAGTTGGTTGGTCTGCTGCCGCGCGCCGAGCATCGCGGCGCGGAGCTTTCTGGTGGCGAGCAACAGCGGGCGGCGCTCGCACGGGCGCTGGTTACCTCGCCGCGCTTTCTCGTGGCTGATGAGCCGACGGGTAACCTTGACTCGCAGACCGGTCGCGCCATCGCGGCGCTGCTGCGTGAGGTGGCGCATGGCGAAGGGATTGGGATGCTGATCGCAACGCACGACGCGACCATCGCCGCCACCGCCGACCGCGTGCTGCAACTACACGATGGCGCGCTTTCCGACGCCTAGCAGACGCGTTGGAAGCCGTCGCGTCATGGGTTCGCGAAATCTCTTACTGAGCGCAGTTTGCGACATCAGGCGCATGCTCGTTCAGTGACACCAGCGTCGCGCGCCGGCCACCCACTGGTGAGGATGGCGCGGGGCCTTCCTCTCGCACGCAGCCGTCGCGCAGCAGATCGGCGACGATCGCGCCCACGGTGACACGCGAGAGGCCCGTGCGTAGAGCCAGGGTGACACGCGAAGCGGGTCCATCGCGCGCCAGGAGTGCGACGATCAACTCGCGATTGGCCCTGCGGATGTCGGACGGCCGGAGACCGCGCGCCGCCTCAGGCTGATGATCTTCCTGCTCCATCAGAAGCGGCTCACCTTCCAGGCTGGCATGGCGATCCTGCTCGACCCTGGGACCTGTGTCGCGCGACTCGCTCATAGGAACCGCTGGCCTGTAGCCGGATCGAAGACGTGGAGATGCGCGAGATCAGGCTGGAGCGTGACCTGCGCGCCCGGCCTGAGGTCGGCGCCAGCGCTCACCCGCGCCGTGACGCTCGCCCCATCTGTTCCCTCTGTTCCCTTCGACGCTACCATCCCCGGCGCGCGGAGATAGACTACCTGCTCGTTGCCCAGATGCTCCACGACCTCCGCCGTTCCCGCGAGCGTGTTCTCGCTGCCCTCGCTCGCCAGGCGCAGGTCTTCTGGCCGGATACCCACGATCACCGACCGTCCATCGCTCGTCGCCTGCCCGGCGATCGTATCCGCTGGCGTGCCAGCCAGCCGCAGTGTCCGCGCCTCCGCGCCATCGCCAATCACGACCTGCGCGCCATCCGCGCCGCGCAGAAGCCGCGCGTTGAAGAGATTCATGGCGGGGCTGCCGATGAACCCGGCGACGAAGAGGTTGGCTGGCTGGTTGTAGAGTTCACTAGGCGTGCCCAACTGCTGGATGACGCCGTTGTTGAGGACCGCGATGCGATCGCCCATCGTCATCGCCTCGACCTGGTCGTGGGTGACGTAGACGAAGGTGGTCCCGGTCTGCTGGTGCAGCCGGCTGATCTCGGCGCGCGTCTGCACACGCAGCTTCGCGTCCAGATTCGAGAGCGGCTCGTCGAGCAAGAAGACCTGTGGCTCACGCACCAGCGCGCGCCCCAAGGCGACGCGCTGCCGCTGCCCACCAGATAGCTCGCGCGGCTTGCGCTGCAGATACTCCTCGATGCCCAGCGTCGCCGCGGCCCTCTTCACGCGCTGCTGGATCTCTTCCTTCTTGATATGGCGCAGCTTGAGCGCGAAGGCCATGTTCTCGTAGACGCTCATGTGCGGGTAGAGGGCGTAGTTCTGGAAGACCATGGCGATGTCGCGATCTTTGGGCGCCACATCGTTGACGCGCCGCTCCCCAATGTAGAGATCCCCGCTGGTGATCTCCTCCAGTCCCGCGATCATGCGCAGGATCGTCGATTTGCCGCAGCCGGAGGGGCCGACGAGGACGAGAAATTCGTGATCGCGGATATGCAGGTTCAGGTCCTCGATCACCTTCGCCTTGCCGCCGTAGCTCTTGTCTACCTGCTCGAAGCGAACTTCTGCCATTGTCCGCCGTCTCCCTTCGTCTCCCGTGACCGTACCTGCTCGCCGCGACGTTCTCAGGCGCGGTGGCCGGCGATGAACCCCGCGTACCAGCGTCCGCTGTCTTTGATGACGCGGCGCTGCGTCTCGAAATCTACGTAGATGAGTCCAAAGCGCTTGCTATATCCCTCCGCCCACTCGAAGTTGTCGAGGAGCGACCAGACCAGATAGCCCACAACCGGCGCGCCATGCTCGATGGCCCGCTCGACCTCGCGCAGGTGATCGCGCAAGTACGCCACCCGCCGCTGATCGGCGACGCGACCATCACCATTCCATTCATCAGGAAACGCCGCGCCGTTCTCGGTGACAAGCAGCGCGCTTGGATGGTAGATCCGGTTCAGTTCCTCTAATATCATATCAAGTCCGTGTGGGTAGACCTCCCATCCCATTTCGGTAACGGCGTCGTGGGGGAGTTCGGTGATGTACTCAACCGTAGGAGCCGTCCGCCGGTCGCTCCCGTTCTCCGAGCGCTGGCCGCGAATTGTCCAGCGATTGTAGTAGTTGACGCCGAGGAAGTCGGTTGGCTCGCGGATGATCTTGAAGTCATCAGCCTGGATCGGCGGTGGCGCGGCGCCAAGCTCCGCGAACAGTTCGGCGGGATACTCGCCCAGGTAGAGCGGGTCGAGGAACCAGCGATTGTGGAAGCGATCGGCCCGCTGCACCGCGAGGATGGTCTCTGGCCGCTGATCGCCAGCAAAGATGGGGAAGAGGTTGAGCGCTGCACCGATACGCGCGCCCTGCGCATGCGAGCGGATACGTGGAATCGCCAGCCCATGCGACAAGAGCAGGTGATGCCCGACATCCACCGCGCCCTGCGCGTCTCCCTGCAATCCCGGCGCGTGTATGCCTGTATAGTACCCCAGGTAGGCGCTGCACCATGGCTCATTGTGGGTGACCCACCACTTGACACGGTCGCCCAGGCGCCGCGCGACTGTCTCCGCATAATCGGCGAAGGCAAGAGCGGTGTCGCGGTTGCGCCAGCCGCCGCGCTCGTACAGTGGCAGAGGAAGGTCCCAGTGATAGAGTGTGGCGACGGGGGTAATGCCGTTCTCCAACAGGCGATCGACGAGATGGTCGTAAAAATCAAGTCCCGCCTCGCTCACCTGACCGGCGCCAAATGGCAAGATGCGCGGCCAGGCGATGGAGAAGCGATAGGCGTTCAAGCCAAGCTGCGCCATCAGGCTGACATCTTGCTCGACGCGATGATAGTGGTCGGTGGCGACGTCGCCAGTCTGGCCAAGATAGGTGCGGCCGGGTTGGGTAGCGAACACATCCCAGACGGAGAGGCCGCGACCATCCTCACGCGTCGCGCCCTCGATCTGATAGGCGGACGTTCCGGCTCCCCAGAGGAAGTCACGAGGGAAAGTCATGGTTGGTTACCTAGCTCTACGGAGGATAAGCGGACGCGCGCTCGCGCCTGCTGCATGAAGAACGGCGTGAGGGTATTCGCCAGCGTGGGACCTTGTGTCTCAGCCGATAACCCCGCCAAACGCCAGTCCGGCGCGCCAGTAGCGCTGCAGGAAGAGGAACAGGGCGATCAGCGGCAGAACGGCGAGGAACGATCCAGTGACGATGAGGTTGAAGAGCAACTCGTGCGCGGCGGGATCGAAGTTCCAGGTCGCCAGGCCGACGTTGACCGGATAGTAGTTGGGGTCGTTCAGCACGACGAACGGCAGGAAGAAATTATTCCAGATGGCAACGAACTGGAAGAGGAAGATTGTCACCATGCCTGGAAGCAGCAACGGCATGGCCACCCGCCCGAAGATGCGCAACTCACCAGCCCCGTCCACGCGCGCCGCGTCAATAAGTTCGTTCGGCACCGCCGCGTTCGCGTAGACGCGCGCCAGGTAGACACCGATCGGGAAGAGCAGCGATGGCAGCAGCACCGCCCAATAGGTGTTGATGAGATTGACCTTGCTGATGAGCAGATAGAGCGGCAACGCAATGGTCGTCTGCGGGACCAGCACAGCGCCCAGGATCAGCGCGGTGAGGAAGCCACGGCCAAAGAACTGGTATTTGGCCAGCGCATAGCCCGCAGCGACGGAAATGATCGTTCCAAGGACGCCGCCGACGCCTGCGTAGAGCGCAGAGTTGGCGATCCAATGGAGATAGATGCCACCCTCACGCGTGAACAACTGCTCGATGTTAGCCACGAGGTTGAAGTCCTTGAACCACAACCCGAAGGAATTGAAGAGGTCGGTGTTGTTCTTCGTCGCGGCGATGGCCAGCCAGTAGAGCGGCGTCAAACAGTAGATCGTGATCACGATCAGGAAGATGTAGCCCGCGAGGTTCTTCAGCGAGAATCCGCGCTGGCCGACGATGCGCCGCTCGTTCGTCTCGCCTCTGCTGGGCTTGGTGGACTCGGCGCCGAGGTCCACATCCGCCTGGGTAGTCGCCATTGCCTAACCTCCTGACCGTCCGCGCGTGAGGCGCAGGAAGCCGAACGAGAACACGAACGTGATCAGGCCGAGGATCACGGCCAGCGCGCCACCATAGTAGTAGTTGGTCTGCACGAAGGCGATATTGTAGGCGAAGATGTTCGGCGTGAAATGCGCGGTGATCGAGCCAGACAAGCGGCTCAGGATCTGCGGCTCGTTGAACAACTGGAGCGTGCCGATGAGCGAGAAGAGCAGGCCAAGCAGCAGCGCGGGGCGGATCAGGGGCAGTTTTAGCCGCAGCGCGACGCCCACCTCGGTCAATCCGTCGAGCCGGCCAGACTCGTAGATTTCCTGTGGGATCGCCTGTAGCGCCGAGAAGAAGATGATCATGTTATAGCCCATGAACTCCCAGGTCGAGATGTTCCCGATGGAGTACAAGATCATCCCTGGCCCGAGGAAGTCTGGAGGCGGAACATGCGCCATGTTGAAGAGCTGGACGATGGGGCTGAAGCCAGGGCTGTAGAAGAAGCCCCACATGATGACGGCGACGACGCCTGGGATGGCGTAGGGCACGAAGGCGGCGAGCCGGAAGAAGCGGCGGAAGCGGATCACGGTGGAATCCATCAGCAGCGCAATGATCAGCGCGAGGATCATCATCACCGGAATCTGCACCAGGCCGAAGAGGATGACGCGCCGGATGCCATCCAGGAACTCTGGATCGCTCAGCGCCCTAAGATAGTTATCTGCTCCCGCCCAGACAACCTGTGGCGGACCAAATCCCAACCCGCTGCGTTGGACCCGGTAGAAGCTCTGCGAGAACGCATAGAAGAGCGGGGCAAAGAAGAAACAGATGAAGAGTGTGAGGAATGGCGCTAATAAGAGATAGGGCACAAGAGCGCGACTGGAGAAACTCCGCCGTAGCCTGCGCCCCATCGAGGCCAGGGAGACGGCGCGCGCGCCCGGTTCCGCGGCTGCGGTTTGGCTGGCGCTGGTCGTCATGGATGCCATCCTCTCGTACTTCATCGTAGGAGATTGCGCGGCCTGATTGGGCCAGAGATGGACGCCGCGCCCGGGAGGAGCGCCCCACCACTGGGCGATGGGGATATGATACTCCTCCCAAGCGGACGCCAGAGAACGGTGTCTGCCTTTAGCTCACGACGTTGATGTGCTGGTCCTTCAAGTCCTTCACGACCTGATCTTGCAGCTTATCGAGCGCCGCGGCCAGCCCGGTCTTGTTGGTGATGGCGGCGTTGAAGTCGTCACCCATGAACTGGTTCACCGCCGTTAGGTTGGGCGGCCACGTCCAGCCAGGGTTCAGCGTGCCAGTAATGAAAACGTTATCCACGACCTTATTGCTATAGAAGGGGTCGGGGGAAGTCACTTCGGGGAAGCTGAGGGCGGTCTTGTTGGAGGGATACCAGCCGATATCCTTGACGCCGATCTTCAGGCTATCGGTGTTGGTCAGATACCAGCGGACAAACTCCTCCGCCTCTTGCGGGTGCTTCGTGCCGGCGACCACCGAGATGGCCGAGCCGCCCCAAGGGGCCGTCACATTGCCGCCTGGTGTCCACTGTGGCAGTTGGGCGACGGACCACTTGCCCGACTGGTGCGCGGCGTTGCCCTTGATCACACCCTGCCCCCAGACAGCCGACGGCCAACTGGCGATCTTGCCGCTATCGAGACCTGCGTTCCAATCGTTCGAGAAGTCGGCGACGGTGGCGACGAGGTGCTGATCGACAAGGCCCTGCCAGAAGTTGGCGACCTTCTTGGAGGCGTCGCTGTTGATGGTGACCTTCCAGGAATCGCCCTGAGTGGTGAACCAGATCGCGCCGGCCTGCCACATCAGCGCCTGGTTCCAGCCGGTGCTCTGCGGCGGGTAGGTGGCGATGTAGTAGTCGGGTCCAAGCGCGTGGATCTTCACTGCGTCGGCGGCGTACTCATCCCAGGTGGCTGGAGGCGTCGTGATGCCGGCCTTTGCGAAGGTGTCGGCGTTGTAGAAGAGCGCCATCGGGCCGGTATCCTGCGGATAGCCATAGACAGCGCCGCCCAGAGTCGCCTGGGACCAGGCGGTGTCGGCGAACTGGCTCTTGACATCGTTGGCGCCGTACTTGGTGAGGTCTACCAGCGCACCATTGGAGACGAGGGTGGGGATGTACTGGTATTCGACCAGCGCGACGTCAGGACCGTTGCCTGCCTTCACGGCGGTGAGGATCTTGGGGTAGTACTGGTTCGGGCCAGAATCCTGCTTGATGCCGGTGACATGAATATTGGGGTGCGTGTCGTTGAAGAGTTTCGCCTGATCGGCGATCTGCTGGTTGAAACCCCAGAAGGTGAGGTTGACAGGGCCACTCGCTACGCTGCTGCTGCCGCATGCGGAGAGCGTCGCGGCGAGGACGGCGATCAGCGCGGCGAACAGGGCCACTGGGGGAATGCGACGTGACCAGGAACGTGACCAATACAGCATTCAGGAACCTCCCGGCGATGGAACGGCGGATCAGTCGGCGATCCGCAGAGGCGCTCAAGATGTCTGTCGCAGGATCTTGTGTGCGGTCGCGAGCGTGAGCCGGTAAGGGGCGTCACGCGCGGTATGGTCGTGAGGGTTCACGGGGAATAAGCCGCTGGATCAGATGGCGCCGCTTGATGAGTCGAGCGGGCCGTCCAACCGAAATAAAATCGGGTACTATCTACGCTCCGGCGGGAACACGCCGGGTAGCGCCGCAGGATGTTCGCACGACAAGACGTGTGGGCAGGAACTCGCGGACAGGCTCAGCAGGCTTGTGTTGCGAGACGCTCTGCCAGCTCGGCGCTGGCTGACGCCGCGCGTTCACTGCGTCGAGCAGCAACATGGTGGCGCGCTGGCCCATCTCGAAGAATGGCTGACCGATTGTCGTGAGTGGTGGATGCATGAACGCAGCCGGGGCGGTGTCGTCGAAGCCGACGAGCGCCACGTCCTCGGGTACACGGAGACCAGCCTCCTCGGCGGCGAGAAGCACACCGGAAGCCATATCGTCGCTGGCGGCGAAGATAGCTGTCGGCCGGTCGGTGAGCGCGAAGAGCCGCTGTGCGCATGCGGAGCCACCGGTAACCAGGAAGTCGCCCTGGACGACCAGGGCGGGATCAACCTCGATACTCGCCTCCTCAAGCGCGTCACAATAGCCCCGATAGCGGTCTTCGGAGCATTCGTAGCCAATGCGTCCTTTGATGTGGCCAATGCGGCGATGGCCGAGTTGCAGCAGATGCTTCACGGCGGTATAGGCGCCAGTGCGGTTATCCGCGCCCACCCACGGTGTCGTCCCGGTCGGGATCATCTGGTCGTCAAGCATTACGACGGGGTAACCTGAACTGTGTAACTCATTCAGGTAGGCTGTTGCCTGGCCGGGATAGACGGCCAGCAGCCCTTCAGTCAGTTTCGCGGCGAGGATGCGGTCGATCACAGCGCTGCGATCCCGTTCATGGCTGATGCTATAGAGCACCAGTTCATACGTACTGCGCTCGATGACTTCGCCGATACCGCGCATGATCTGCGGTATGAGCGGCCAGGTCAGCGATGGCACCAGCACGCCAATCAGGCGGGTGCGGCCTCCCGCGAGTCCAGCGGCGGTTATGCTGGGCACAAAGCCTTGTTCGTCCATGATGCGCAGGATCTTCATCCGTGTCTCGGGGTCAACGTCGGGTTTCTGGTTGATGACCCGCGACACGGTCGCCTTGGAGACGCCGGCAAGCCGCGCGATGTCGTTGATGGTGACCATGCCTGCCATGCGGGGCCTCCGGGGGACGATCCGATCAGTGAGCCGAAGAAGATGAGTACGGGGAAACCGGTTCGCGCTATGCGATGGCTGTGTAGTGAGTGTGGACGGAGGACGGATTGCGGCAGGATCTCGTTACCGCTTACGAGACCGATGCCGCAACCGTTTCCGTAACCGGTTAGAGGCAAGTATACTGACGGACCCGCCTCTTGTCAAGGGGCGCCAAAAAAACTCGTCTCGATAGGCGTTTTTTGCTGGATTTATGCGCATTGCCACCCAGCGCCGCGCGAGCTATCCGGTGTATTCGAGGATGTAGAGCCCGGCATTGTAGTCGGTGACGTAGAGCATTCCGTTGCGGTCCACATACACATCGCAGGTCTGAATCTGTCGCTGGCTCGCCGGACGTGGATCGAACATCTTCTCCGGCGCGGGCGGCACATAAAACGCCACCTGCCGCGGCTGAAATTGATTGTGAATGTCGAAGACGCGCACGCCCGCGTTCTGATAGGTGGCGAAGATCAGTTCCGAGCTTTGGAACGAACCCGGCCGGTTCTCGTGCAGGTTGTGTGGGCCGAAATGCCCACCCTTGGCGCAGTAGTCATCCTCATCAGGCGTCGGAAAGGTCGCGATTGTCACCGGATTCGACGGCTCGCGCACGTCCACCACCCACACGTACTTCACCTGATCTTCGCAGTGATCGGCGATCGACTCGTCCGCCACGATGACTAATTGGCGGTCGGGCAGCGGCAGCGCCGTGTGCGACCCGCCGCCAAACGGCGGACGCCAGTTACGGTGCGCGACCAACACCGGCTTCGCCGGATCGCTGACATCCAGCAGCGTTAGGCCACCATCGCGCCATGCGCCATAGGCCGTCGTCCCGGAGACGATGGAGTGATGCAGCGCGAAGCGATCGCCTGGGCGCCAGGTCGGCTCCTCACCACCAGCGCGCCACATACCTGGCAGCCACCAGCGGCCTACCTCCTGCGGATGCGCGGGATCGGCCATATCGACGACAAGCTGGATTGCGTCGGTGTAGCCGTCGAGCAGCGCCGAGACGTAGGCGTAGCGCCCACCGTCGTACCAGATGCGATGCACGCCGAAGCCCTCCACCGGCATGAACCCGATCTCACGCGGCTCAGCGCGATTCGAGATGTCGAAGACGCGCATTCCGGCGGCGAAGTGGCGCTCCTGGTCGCCAAAGGTATCGGCGAACGGCTTGCTGTAGTAGACGTCTTTCTCGATGCCCAACTCGGCCTTGTAGATATCCACGCCGTTCATCACGAGCAGGAGGTTTTCGTGCGCCTGCAGATGGATGGACCATGAGTTTGGAGGGGCTTCGATGAACCGCACATACTTTGGCTCGCGGGGATCACGTACGTCGATGACCGAGACACCGCCGGTGAACATATGCCCGACATAGGCGTAGCCATCCACGACGTTGGTCTGCACGCCGTCACCACGTCCGCCCTGGTCGCTGTGGCTGACGAACTTGAGGTTGTGACCAACCGCGCCCACTGGCTCATCGCTCATAACACTCATTCCTTCTCGTGGTTAAAGAATCTCGGATACAAGCGGCATCTCTGCTGACCATTCTATGATAGACAGCAAAGTCTGGCGAAAAGCTGTGCGCAGGAGCAACCAGGGGCGGCTCTCAGCCATAATAGCCGCCACACGTCCTTGGTTCTTGAGTCAATCTTTGTCCAGCGCGCCACGATAGCGCTCATCCAACTCGCGGATGCGCTCTATCTGTCGCTTGTTCCACTCGTCGTCGCCGGGCGCGGTAGCGAACCACGCCTCCAGGATCTCTTTGGCCACCGGCTCTGACGTCGCGCGCAGGCTGAGGGCGAGCACATTCGCCGCGTTCCAGACCCGCGCGCCACGCGCCGTCTCGGCATCTCCACACAGCGCCGCGCGTATGCCCGCCACTTTATTCGCGGCGATAGAAGCGCCAGTTCCCGTCCAGCAGCAGACGATGCCTTCATCCACCGCGCCGGACGCCACCACCTCGGCTACCTGTTGACTCGTCAGCGGCCAGTCGGTCTCTGGCTCTCCCTCCGCAAGGGCGCCGATCAGGATAACTTCATGCCCACAGCGGCGCGACTCTTCGATCACAGCGTCGGTCAGGTGGGTGCGCTCATCGCTGCCAATCGCGATCTTCATGGCGGTCCTCCCACTGAATGAGAAAAGCTCCACGTCGGTGTGGAGCTTCTTGGGGATCACATATGTACTTGTGGCGCGCCCGGAGGGACTCGAACCCCCAACCCTCGCATCCGAAGTTTGGGGGTGGTGGGTTCGCCATCGTCCGCCACTGCCCGCTGATGCCCGATTCTTCAGGATTTCTGCGATGCGAATTTTTGCCAATATTCGCCTCTGTTCGTCCGCGTTGGTGTCAAGGTTGGTGTCAACGGACCGAGGTCGACCAGTTGTCTGCGGTCCAATTGGAACCGATGCTGGTAGTCAGGACTATGAGCGTGCCCTTCAGGCAGTCGGGATCTCCTATCGTAGGAGGGAGCTTACCACGGTGTAGGGGATCGTGGGCTTATGAGACCCAAGCGATTCGTCCCACAGCGTCCTGTGCAGTCCCAATATGCTGGATAATCCTGTGCTTTCACGTGCGTACCGTCCCATACAGTCCTATATCGTTCCATCGCATTGCTGCCATTTTTGCTGCCACAACTCAGAGAGCGACCTTGGATTTAGCGCATAGTCAGCGCAGGTTGTGAAGCTTGCTGTAGCGCGGGCTGTAATGGGCGCCGGGGCGACTAGAGGCTGCTCCCATGGGGAGATCGGGACTGCACCTGATCCCACAGAGCCGTCTCGTCATTCCTCCGCCACCTCATACGCCCAGCGATCCGTGTCCTGACGCAGGGAGCGCAGATGATTGATCTCGCCGGCATGATAGAGGTCATGTTGGATCATGACTGCGATGATCCAGCGCGTCTCCTCGTGCTCACCCCAGTTGGTCAGCCGTGGGCGCAGCAACTCAGCGTCATCGGCGAGGGCGACAATACTCTGGCGCAAGCGCTCCTGGCCCGCGCGCAGCCACGCGATCGCCGACACACTGCTGTCCAGGGTGTCAACGCCATCGACGAGAGGATCTTCCCAGGTCAGCGTCGCACCGCCGAAGGCGTAGTCGTGATACATGTACTTGCAGCCACCCACATGTCGAACGATGTCGCAGATTGAACGGCTCCCACCAGCGGGAACCCAGAGCCAGTCCTCGGGGACAAGTGTGCGCAGGTTGCCTAGAAGTGCTTGCTCGTTCGTGGTGGACTCGAACGCCTCGTCCAGCAAGTAGAGCAGTTGGGAGATCGCAGGTGGCGCTGTCGGAGTGCTCATGCCACTCAGTATACGAGATCGTCACACGAGATCGTCCATCCACCATCCAGGCTGCCACGCAAAGGCGTATCCGGCAATGTTCAACATGCTAGCTTCGACTCGAGAAGAGTTCTTCGTCTTCCATTCCTTGTGAGCACAATACGCAGACCAAGCCTTATCAGCTTGTCTGATTGCGGTTAAGGCAATGATTCTCATAACCTGCGGTTGTGGAGGTCGCCTCGTTCCGTCCACCATTGTCCACTGACGTCCTCCGATGCTGAAATTTAGCGCCTTTTGCTCGATAGAGTGTCCTCTGGTGTCCACCTGTGTCGCTCTGGGTTGTTGTCAGCATTGTTGTCAATCGTCCATCGGGATTTGGAGACCGCTCTTGGTTTGTTCCTAACCCTCTGCACAAGCGCGCCTTGCGCTGAAGCAGCGCTCCTCCAAAATGGCTTGCGCGACGGCGATCGAGGTGCTGCGAGACCCGCTCCGAAGACAGGCACAAAGGGTGTAGCGCACCAACCGCCAGTGTGTACCGCTGATTTGTGCCGGGGAATGTGTCGGTGAAAGTGCCGATTGCGGCTAGCGCATGGAGCCACGAGTAGGCACACTTGAGAAGACGCTGGCGCTCCCGTTGCGTGAAGTGATCTCACTGCGACGAACAGCTACAAACGGCGCGAGCGCGTCAGGCGCCTTGACGCGTTCTTGCTCTGTTTCCTCGCCCGCTCTGCGCTAACCGCCACAACCGCTCGTCACCCAGGAGGACCGCCCATGGACCGTGATCCCCTCGATAAGCCCACGTCGCCGACCATGTCGCCGATTTCTTCAACGCAGCCCTCCTGGCCTGGCCGCTCAGCATACCAACCAGGAGGCCAGCCACCGAGCGGGCGACCACCGTGGCTGCTCCTCGCGGCGCTTGCCGGAGGTGTCGCCGTCGTCCTGATCGTGGCGTTACTGCTCAGCCTCCTGCTCACCACCCGTGGCGGGACCACGACTGTCCTCCTGAGGGACGCCGAGCAAACCGCCACCAGCGCCCAGGCCACCTCTACCGCTGAGGGAACGCCTCCCACCAGTCCGACCGGAACGACGGGACCGCACGCGACCGCGACACCACGTCCTCCAGGTGCTGCTGTCGCGATTGCGCTGGTATCAGGAAGCGGCAGTTCACCACTCTCGGCCTCCTGTCCCTTTGGGGAACCAGCGCTTTCCGGAGGATGGTCCATCGCGAGTGACGCGCGTCTCTCCATGACCCATCGCAACGGCAATGGCTGGGTGGTCGAGCCTACCCCTCCCTATGCAGGGAACGCCAACGCCTTTGTCGTGTGCTTACAGCATGCGGCGGGCGTCTCCATCAGAGAGCGCCAGACCATTTTCGCCATCGCCGCCAACTCCTCTGGCACGGGTGTCGCGGCGTGTAATGCTGGCGAAATACTCGTTGGCGGGGGCTTTAACGGCGAGGGAACGAACGTGGACATCTCGCATCTGAGCCCCTCTGCGGACCATACCGGTTTCATCCTCACTGCCGCGTACCATGGTACGAGTTCTCAGCAGACAATGTTCGTCTACGCTGAGTGTCTGAGCGCCCCAAAGGCGCATCTCATCGTCCCCCCGCCCACCACTGCGACCATCAGCCCGCATGGAAGTGGCCCTGTCCAAATCTCGTGTCCAAACGGCACGCTGCTCAGTGGGGGTGGGATTGACCTCCTCAACGGCGTTGCGGTCGCCACTCACTTTGCGCCCAATAGCGCCACGGCCTGGCTGACGGAGGTGCAGAATCAGACCATCGTCAGCACGACGGTCAAGCTCTATGCGCTGTGCCTCTCCTTCTCGTAGCGGGATAGCCGCAACGCAAAACAGGCTGCACGCCATGTGGCTGCAGCCCAATAAATTCAGCATTACAGGGCAGGTGGGACAGGAATCGCACCTGCAACCTGCGGTTTTGGAGCACGCGGCGCGCTGTCCAGATGCGTCCAGAGTCGTCCAAATTGCTCTTGCCAAGGATTTTGCCGTCGAATCGTCCAAAGCTGTCCAAGAACGTCCAGCCAGTATGTAGTCAGTTTTGTACAAGCCATCTCATAAATGACGAGGAGCGCCACCTGATTGCTCTAGAGTGGCGCGGCGATTCTTGCTGAGCAGCTCACCCCAGACGCCGGCCTGTGCGAGGACCACGAGGCCAATGCTCGTGAAGGTGGCGATGATGCCACATGCGGCATGCCAGCCAACGCTGGTTGCAGTGAGCATGAAGCCCTGGCGCCCTACTACTGCTACTCCATACGCCGCCACCAGCGCCACCCCAAGCGTTAGCGCCAGCCACAGGGTAGGAATGAGCATTGCCATGAATGAGGGTAAGCGCAGCCACCCGCTGAGCACGGTGAGACACCCAAGCGCGACAAGCAACTCAAAGCTCGGGCTCAGCATGTAGAAGAAGAGCGCGATAGGAGGGAGGCCAGCGTGTGCGGCGGCCGCCAACACTTGATCGGAATCGATCCCAGCGCAGGCGCCATGTGCGAACTGAGTCACGGAGAAGATGACGGGTGGGCATGCGTCAGTCACAGCCTGCGGCATGAGATAGAAGCCCACACCCCAGAGCGCCACACCAGCGGTGAGCAGAAGTGCGAATACCCATTGCCAGCGTGTGCGTGTCGCGGAGGGTGACGTGGTAGGAAGGGGCTCCCAACGAAAGAGCAGCGCAACGCCACACAGCACGACGCCGAAGGGAAAGACCAGGATCCCTGGTAACAGATACGGCGGCCCGACAGATATCAGGGACGACGCCGTCGACGACGCATCCTGCATGACCGACTGCCAGCGCGCCACTGCCCCCACGACGGCGAGTGTAGTGAGCAGAACGAGCCACACGCCAGATATCCAGCGAAGCCGCACCGTCGCCGCGGGAGAAAGCGGTCGCCACACCAGGAGCAGCAGCGCCAGACCGCCAAGCGTCACCACCGAGTACAGCGCGTCAAACATCAGCAGGAGAGGCACTGACCGGGGCAGATGCAGGAGCGCGTAGACCGTGATGAGGGTATCGTGGATGGTCCAGGTTGCGATCGTGCGTCTCAGAGGGGTAAGAGAGAGCACGAGTTCATTGCCAGCGACCGCCACATAGAGCCCAGCGATGGCGAGGACAATGCCCACCGTCAAGAGCAGACGTGGCAGCCACCGCCCCCAGCGCTGGACCCGTTCCGTGCGGCCACGGTGCGATTGGGTCTCCATCAGTCCTCCCGACAGGAAGTAGGCAGCGCTCGTCGCCTCGCTAGTATGCCAGAGTGCTGCGTCTTACGCAACGGCAGCAGAGCACTCGCTGCGGCAGCGCGCTAGGATGGAGGCGATGAGGGTGGACCTGACGGACGAGCACTGGATGGTGTTGGAGCCGCATGTTGGAAGGATGCCTAGACGCCCGGATGGCCGTGGTCGGCCCTGGCGCAACAGTCGCGAGGTACTCAACGGCATTCTGTGGATCTTGCGGACAGGGGCGCAGTGGGCGGAACTGCCCGACTGCTATCCACCCTACCAGACCTGCCATCGTCGTTTCCAGCGGTGGGTGCGGGAGGGAACGCTGGAGCGCATCCTCGCAGCGTTGGCCCATGACCTCACGGAACGCGGACGACTCGACCTGTCGGAGTGTTTCATCGACGGCACATTTGTGGCCGCCAAAAAGGGGGCAGTTGTGTGGGACCGACCAAGCGGGGCAAAGGCACGAAACTCATGGCAATGGCAGACCGCGCTGGTCTCCCTCTCGCCATGTGTGCCGCCTCAGCTTCGCCCCATGAGGTGACTCTCGTCGCGGCCACACTCGACTCGCGCTTTGTCGACGCCTTGCCCCAACGCCTCATTGGTGACCGCGCCTATGACGCCGACCCGCTGGACACCGAGTTGGCGAAGCTGAACGTCGAGATGATCGCTCCGCACCGGCGCAACCGCAAGAAACCGAAGACGCAAGATGGGCGTCCCTTGCGCCGCTACAAACGCCGCTGGAAGGTCGAGCGTCTCTTCGCTTGGCTCGGCGCATTCCGCCGCCTCGTGGTGCGCTACGAGCGCCATGCGCTCAACTTCCTTGGCTTCGTCCAGCTCGGGTGCATGCTCATCCTGCTCCGCCGGTGTTTATGAGATGGCTTCTAGTCATCTATTTGGGCGATGGCGAAAGAATCGGGCCTGTCCGGACCTCTGGTAACACTTGGCGCAAAAACTGACGAAGGCCTGGTGCAAATTACCAGCGCTCCTTGATGGCGTCAACTTTCGGGTTGGTGTCAAAGTTGGTGTCAGGCAGCTTGGTATGGGTAGCAGTGACACGGCCCGAAATGGGAAAACTAGCGGCGCGCCCGGAGGGACTCGAACCCCCAACCCTCGCATCCGAAGTGCGATGCTCTATCCATTGAGCTACGGGCGCAAGAATGAATCAGCCTAATCTGTACCAGCCAAATTGCTTGGCCGTCCTCCTACGATGACAATTCGCGCATACGACTTCACACTTGGCGATCTCCTGCTTCAGCCGATTTAAGGAGTAACCCTCTCGGCTAAGCACCGAAACGTTTAACGTCTTATCTCGCTGGTGATCGAACTCCAGAACTACGATATCACTTTCTCCGCAATCCACGCACGGATGCTGGCAGAGATATTCCACGATGAATGCCGCATTGATCCTGTTCTGTTCGGCGTTTCGTCTGCGAGCTTTCTCGATATACGCTGAACGATAGGTCTGGTAGTGGGTCCTGCCATACTTTCTCTGGCAAGTCTTGCACATTGCCTGTCGAGTTCCACGCTCCCTGCTACGAATAGCGAAGTTCTCGATGGGCTGTGCTGGAGGTCCACACTTGCTACAGATCTTCGTTTGCAATATCATCATCCATCCCACCAACCAAGCTACGGGCGCATGGATGTCTCCGCGCAGTATACGCCATCCCACAGCGTAACGACAACACCGGGCATGCGGCGCGCTCGCGCCTATGCGCACAGCATAGATCAGCGCATTGACCGAAATTCCATTGACATCAAAGCGTCGTACTGTCTACAGTCGTAGGATATGCTCTAACTCAGGGCGAGACAGATACAAGACCCCGCCAACCTCAACATGCGACACCTCACATCCAGCCTCAAGCGCTCAGCCTCCTGGAAGGACCGCCACGCATGACCACACAGGGATACATCCGCTTCCCCACCATCTCTGGCGACCGCATCGTCTTCACCGCCGAGGATGACCTCTGGAGCGTCTCGACCGCCGGTGGCCGCGCCGAACGGCTGACCGCTGGCGTCGCCGAGGCTACACACGCCGCTTTCTCGCCCGATGGCGCGTTGCTCGCCTTTTCGGGACGCGATGAGGGTCCGGTCGAGGTCTATGTCATGCCATCCGAGGGCGGCGACGCGCGCAGGCTCACCTATCATGGCTCGCGCGCGTTCGTCGCAGGCTGGACGCCCGACGGCGCGAAGATTCTCTATGCCAGTCCCGCTGGCCAGCCCTTCTTCTCCGGCGCGCTACATGAGATCTCGCCGACGGGCGGTGAGCCGGTGACGTGGCCATATGGTCCGCTGCACTCAGTCGCGTTTGGGCCAGATGGGACGCGCGTCTTCGGACGCAACACCGCCGATCCCGCCCGCTGGAAGCGCTATCGCGGTGGAACCGCTGGCTATCTGTGGATCGCGCCCGCTGGATCGGATGAGTTCCACCATCTGCTCGACCTCGACAGTAACATCGCCTCGCCTTGTTGGGTCGGCGCACGCATCTACTTCATCTCTGACCACGAAGGCTTTGGCAACGTCTATTCTTGTCTACCCAGCGGTGAGGATATCCGCCGGCATACACGGCACGAGGACTTCTACGCGCGTGGCCTCTCAACCGATGGCAAATGGCTCGTCTACCACGCCGGCGGTGATCTGTTCCTGCTCGATCCAGAAGCCACGACCAGCGAGCGCCTCGACGTCGTCCTCCCCAGCGCCCGCGCCCATCGCGCCCGCAAGTTCGTCCAGCCAGCACATAACTTGGATTCCTGGTCGCCGCATCCGCAAGGGCACAGCCTCGCGCTGACCGTTCGTGGCAAGCCCGTCACGCTGGGCGCATGGGAGGGCGCGGTCGTCCAGCAGGGCGACCCGGACGCTATGCGCTACCGTCTGGTAACCTGGCTCTCGGATGGCAAGCGCCTCGCCGCCGTGGCCGACGACGGAAATGAGCCGCGTCTGGCCGTCCTCACTGCCGACGGCTCCGCTCCCGAGCGCATCCTCGACGGCGTGGACATCGGGCATGTCATCGAGTTGCGCGCCTCGCCGGTGGACGCGCAGGTCCTGCTGGTGAACCACCGCAAGGAGATCGTGCTGGTGGACTGCGAGAGTGGCGCCACGCGCGTCCTCGACCGCAGCGACTACGGCCGCGGCGAGCTGGCGACCATGATGCGTGGATTGGCCTGGGCTCCCGATGGGCGCTGGGTCGCCTACTCTTACTTCGTCAACGCGCAGCAAGCCATCATCCGGCTCTGCGAGCTGGCCACCGGCAAGACCTACGACGCCACCGAGCCAATGCTCTT
>DATAOM010000418.1:0-3412 GCA_036265775.1 Ktedonobacterales bacterium
CATAGTCGAAGCCGAACAACACCTTCGCTCGTCCCCGCGCGCTGACATGATCGAGCGGCGCCAGGAAGACGGCCTCTTCCGTTGTCGTCGTCTCTAACGGCTTCCACGCCTTCGGTATACGCCCAGCGCTTAGTTCACTCAGGATGGCGGCGTCACTGCCGAGCGCGTAGTGGGCCGCCTTCCAGCCTTCGACCCGCACCTCAATCAGCTCGCCTTCGGCCAGCAGCGCTTTGCTGATCTGCTGGGCGCCGCCGGGCACGCCACGAAAGAACGAATCACTCGTCCGGTTGAGCCGCGAGAGCCCGGAGAAGCTGACATCTTTCTTAATCAGGAAGCGGTCGGCCTCATCCTCGTCACATTCACGAATGAGATGCGCCTGAGCGACCGTTTCCGTCAGCGCATAGACGCGCTCGAAGCGCTCGCGGTGGTGCGTCATCACCTCGCCGGTAAGCCAGAGATAGTACAACGCCAGCGCGCTGTCCTTGCGACCGCGATAACTCTCTGTACGTGTGCGCGACGCCATGGCGAAGTCGCGGTTGCTCACGACACCACGCTCGCGCAGGATGGCGCGCATCTCGACGATGGCGTCGGCGTGGTCACGCTCGATGCCGCGCATGCGTGGACTGTGCTCACGCTCGCGACGCATGATCACGCGCCAGTATGGCAGCTCGTCCATCGGACGGACGGCCAGCCAGCCGCCCCAGTCGAAGAACTTGCGCTGCTCGTAGGCCAGCTTTTCCCACAGGCCAGGCGTGTAGTCGAGCACACGGCTGTAGAGCGCGATATCCTGGCTACGCGCAATGATCTGCAAGGGGTCGAGCTGCAGATACTCCATCGCGCGCATCGCCTGCTCGGCGCCCGCGAGGCCACGCCAGCGCCGTCCTGGCCACAGGCCCTGCTTGCCAAGGATGAAACGGCGAGTGGTCTCGATGTCGATAGTCAGCATGAGGGACATTGTAGAGGCGCGCTGCCATCAATGTCTAAAGCATCAGGACGTTCGTTCTACTCATCACATTTCGTCTCATCACATTTCGTCTCATCACATTTCGTCGCATTCGCCTGCCCGCACACTGACCGTGACCACCGTGACCATGATTTTGGATGGTCATGGTGGTCATGGTCACCTGATCTCACGTGCAACCGCATCCGTTCGCATCCGTCAGACGACATCGGGCCGCCCCCACCGGCGGATGGCGATATCCGGCGATATCCGGTGATATCCGGTGATACACTGATGCGACAACGCCGCCCTTTGCCTCTCAAGGACACCACCTATGACGCCGATCCTGCGCCGCGCGCCGGGCGAGCATCCCGGCCTGATGACCGATATGTATCATCCTGACTCGGCGTATGTGAGCTGGGTCAGCGGGCGCAACGGCCAGACCACCTTCGACCTCTACACCCGCTCGGCCCCCTTTGGCAGCGCCTATCTGCTCGTCGCCGGACTGGAGGCGGCGCTCGAGTTCGTCCAGGCGTTCCGCTACTCCGAGGAGGAGCTGGCCTACCTCGCGCGCATCCGCGACTACGAACCAGCCTTCCTCGACGAACTGGCGCGCCTGCGCTTCAGCGGCGATATCGTCGCGCTGCCAGAGGGAACCGTCGCCTTCCCCAACGAGCCGTTGCTACGTGTCACCGCGCCCTTCCGCGAGGCGCTGCTGCTTGAGGCGGGGCTGCTCCAGGCAATCAACCTTGCCACACTGATCGCCACCAAGGCTGCGCGCATCGTCTGGGCCGCCGAGCAGCACCGCGTCGCCGAGTTCGCCTTCCGCCGCGCGCAGAATCCGCTCGTCGTGGCGCGCTCGTCGTATATCGGCGGCTGCGCCAGCACCTCGTTCCTCGCCGCCGCCTTCGACTACCGCCTGCTCGCAACCGGCACCGTTCCCCACGCGCTCATCCAGCTCTTCCCGACGGAAGAAGAAGCCTTCACCGCCGTCGCCGCCTCGTTCAACCGCTACACGCTGTTGCTGGATACCTACGATCCACGCCAGGCGATCCAGACAGCGATCGCGGTCGCCCAGCGCTCGCAACGCGATCTCGGCCACACACTGGCGGCGGTGCGGCTGGATAGCGGCGACATCGTGGCGGATAGCAAATACGTACGTGCAGAACTGGCGAAGGCAGGCATGGGCGGCGTGCGCATCCTCGCCAGCGGCGATCTGGACGAGTTCGCCATCGCCGATCTGCTGGCGGCGGGCGCGGAGATTGACTCGTTCGGCGTCGGAACCGCGTTGGGCGTCGGCGCGGGCAGTGTCGAGCGTGGCGTGAGCGGCGGCGCGCTGGGTGGCGTCTACAAAGAGGTCTTCTACGTAGACGAGGACGGCGGCGCGCATCCCAAGGTGAAGCTGGCCGGGGCGAAGACGACGTGGCCGGGACGCAAGGAGATCTACCGCCATCCAGAATGGCGCGAGGATGTGATCTTGCTGGAGGGCGAGCCAGCGCCGGAGGGCTATACGCGCCTGCTACGTCCGGTGATGCGCCAGGGGAAGCTCGTGCCGGGGAGCCTGCCGCCGCTGAGCGAGGTCTGGGAGCATGCCCAGGCAAGCCTGCGCGCGCTGCCGGAGCAATACCGCGCGCTGAAGGACGCGCCCGCGTATCCGGTACGATTCGGCGAGGACGTGCAGGCGTTACGCGCCCAGGCTGCCCGCGAGGCGTCGGTCAACCTGCCCGACGAGAGCCGGAACGACAGCTCCGCGAATACGAATGGCAAAGTCCGAACGAAGCGGTCGTGACGCCATCAGGAGAGCGCTGATAGAGAGACCATGACCACCATGACCATCCAAAAACATGGTCACGGTGGACACGGTGACCATCTATGCGGGCGCTGAGACGACCTTCGGCGACGACCAGCGGTCACGTATGAAGCGGCGCGCGGGGCGCTCCAGGTAGACGAAGCTCACCCCGGCGACGATGGGCGTCAGCGCCAGATACACCAGGAACAGAACAGGACTGTTCACCGACAGATGCAGCCCCGAGACGGCAAGGGCGCTAAGCAAGAACCAGACAGGCCAATGCACGATATAGACACCATAGCTGATCTCGCCGAGCCAGAGCATGCGCGGATGCGCCAGCGCGCGAGAGATGACGCCGCGCCCGAACGCCAGCAGACCGATCAGCGTGGCAAGGAACGGCAGCGCAAAAACGGCCATGCTATCCAGGTCGCCTGTGCTGTACCTGGTCGCGGAGGCGATCAGCAAGAGCGCGAGCAGGAGTGTCGCCACCACGGCAATCGCACGATTCAGCCCGCGATCGCTCCAGCGATGGAGACCCGACACGCCGTCGGAGCGCACAAAGAGCAGACCGAGCGTCATCCCGACGATGAACTCCGGCAAGCTCACGAGCGGGTTATAGCGCACGAAGTCTCCCCACCACCAGAGCGTCGCATAATGCAGGCCCAGCAGATACAAGACGAGAA
>DATAOM010000419.1:0-2884 GCA_036265775.1 Ktedonobacterales bacterium
TCATCACCATGCTCCCTTCTGCGAATACGGTCCATTTTTCGAACTTGAATGCCCGCTCCCATAGCATACACTGGCGGCAGGAGTTACCGAAAGCCCCTTCTCCTGCAAAGACGCTCAGAGCAGGGGAGATTACTCAGGAGTCCAGATATGATAACCGTTACCCAAATGCAGGCTACCCCATGGTGTCCGACGCCGATACGTCCCGATGACGATCTCTTTGTGGGCCTGGCTGCGGAGGTGGGAACGCAATGCGCGCCGCGCGCCGCCGCGCACGACCGTGACAACACGTTCGTCGCCGAGAACTATACGCTGCTGCGTGACGCTGGCTACACACGCCTGGCGATCCCGAAGGAGCTAGGCGGACTCGGCGCGACGATGCGCCAGGTGTGCTACGCGCAGGCGGAGTTGGCGAAATACTGCGGCGCGACCGCACTCGCCATCAACATGCATATTTACGTCACTCTGGTCACGACGTATCGCTGGCGGCACGGTGCGGCGGAAACGGCGGGGCTACTGCGCAGCGTCGCCGACGACGGCGCAATTCTCATGACCAGCGGCGGCTCCGATGGCATCTGGCCCTCCGCCGTCGCCAGTCGGGTTGAGGGCGGCTATCGCGTCTCTGGGCGCAAGGTCTTCTGCAGCCAGGCGCCTGCAGCGACGACGCTGACGACCTCCGCTGTGTATGAAGACCCGCGCGAAGGCATGACGGTGCTGGCGATTCTCGTGCCAATGGCCAGCGAACGTGTGCGCGTCATCGAGACATGGGACACGATGGGCATGCGCGGCACGTCGAGCCACGACACCGAGTTGACCGAGGTGTTCGTGCCGGATCAGGCCGTCATCACGCGGCGCGAGTGGGGGAAAGTGGATGTCTCGCTGCGTAACGCGCTCGTCCACATCACGCCGACCGCCTCCGCCGTCTACTTTGGCATCGCCGCAGGCGCGCGCGATGAGGCGGTGCGGACGGTCATGCAGCGCAAGGCGGGGAATGGCGAGCCAGCAGTCAATGATCCGATCATTCAACGTCAAATCGGCCTGATGGAGTACCGCCTACGCACGGCCTGGTGGTCGCTGGTCGGCGCGCTGGACGAGCTAGGCGACGACTATGCGCTGGGAGAGCGTGAGGTTGGGCTGACGCAGATAGCGAAACGTGACGTGCTGCTGGCGGCGCAGGAGGTGGTTGACACCGCGATGGAGACTGTTGGCGGCTCGGCCTACTTCCGCCGGTCCCCGCTGGAACGCGCCTATCGCGACGTGCGCGCCGGTAAATACCACCCATTCAATCCCGAGCGCGTTTTGCTCTACGCTGGCCGCCAGACGCTCGGTCTGCCCGTAGACGGGATCTGGTAGCGTATGCCAGACACAGTGGATACCTTTCGCGCATGGGCGGCGCAGTGGGCAAGTAGTGTCGCGGTGGTGATCGCTGGCGAAGGTGTGAAGTTGCGCGCAGCGACCGTTACCGCCTTCGTTCCCGTCTCATTCGAGCCGCCACTGGTCGCCATCTTTCTGAACCGCAGTAGCCAGATGTGCGACTTGATGCGCTACGCCGAGCGCTGGACGGTCTCGCTGCTGGAGACGGAGCAATATCGTCTGGCGCGCCACTTCGCCCATCCCGCGCGCCTGACTGGCGGCGCGGAGCTCGAGCAGATCGGCGTTATCGACGTAGGCGAAGATCTGCCTGCGCTGGCGAACGCTGCCGCATGGCTCAGTTGCGTGCGCGAGAATATTCTGGAGATCGGCGACCACACCATGTTTGTCGGCAGTGTGATCATGCACGCGCGGCAGCCGGAGGCGCGCCCGCTTCTCGCGTGGCGGGGGACGCTCGTCCGCCTGGGCGAGGTCGCGGCTCCCTCCAGTTGGACGGCATTCGCCACTGGCGATCTCAGCGCCGACTGGTAATTCCGCGATGGATGATCGGCTCACCTGCGCAATCTGTGGACGCGGCGCGCGCTATCGTTTCACCAGCGCGGAATCAGGGAGCGCGGCTGATCTGCGCTGCCTGCGCCACGCTCTATTCTATCCCGCTGTGTTCCGCCGGGCGCTAGGAGTCGCAGCGGTCGTGGGTACCATTCTCTTCCTAATCAATCAACTTGATATCGTCCTAGCTGGTCACATCACGGCGCTGGTGGTCGCCAAGATTCTGCTGACGTATCTCGTGCCATTCTCGGTCTCAACTTACTCGGCGCTCCAAATCAACCAGATTACAGGAGGCCAGGTAGGGCCGCACGAGCGTCCGCGCTGAATGGTCCTAACGTCGCTCAGGAGGAAGCGCCAATATGGTTTGGCAGGGTGAAGTCGAAGATGGCCGCGTCGCCAATAGGTTCCCCACCATCACCGGCCAGGCGCAGCTCGAGATGCAGAGTGAGGCTTGTAGTCTGGCTGTTGAGCTGGGGTGGCTTAAAGAAATACACGTACGCCGCCTCCTGCTTGCCTGGCCGGTAGGCGCCATCGCTCAAGATCGCCTTTGCTTTGAGTTCCTGCCCATCCTGAGTAGTCAGGAATGGCGCCGCCAGATCGTAATAACAGGCGTCAGATGGAAACAGGCACGGCCGTTCAGCGCTGACGCCAATGATAATCCAATCACTATCCGCCACCGCCTGCTCGACGGTGATAGTGACATCTCCCAGCGTCCTGGTCTGGTCAACGTGCGTATAGACACGTCCCTCGGCTGCCGGAACCTGGAGCAGGGGGTGGAGGAGGATGCTGGCGCTATACGATGCGGCTCCAATCGCCACCACAAGAAACAGGCCCAAGGCGATGCTTTGGCGAAGCGAGAGGCGCCTTCCTGAGCGAATGGGCAAGCGAAACGCGCGGGCCAATACGCCGGGCCGTTGCGCAGGCCCGCTCTCTCGTGACGCGAAACGCGCGGAGAGATGCGACCAGA
>DATAOM010000420.1:0-22391 GCA_036265775.1 Ktedonobacterales bacterium
GAAGAGCCCATCAATAAGCATCGTACGGTCTCCTTTTTGGACATGTTCACCTGTGGCTAGCTTATCATACATGCTAAGGAAGATAATTGCGCCTCTCGCAGGCTTGTCCAAAGGAGCAGAGTAGTGAGAGCGAAAGCAATCCGGCTCATGGTGACCTATACGGCCGCCGCGATGATACTGTGCGTTGGAACCGTCGTACTCATTGGCGTCGTGCAAGGGTCGAGTTGGCGCGACCTATTCATTGCATCAGGCTCTTTGGTATTCATCTTTTTTCTCTGCGCACTTATCGGAGTCGCTGTAGTTGGTTCCCTCTATTCTTCGGATGCCTAAGACGGCATTGAACCCCTCCGCAAGGGAGTCGGCCATCACAGCGCCGTTCTTTTGCTATGTATCAGGCGCCATGTGGTACGCTAGAGATAAGCGCCTCGCATAAATTGCGCAAGGATGAGGCGTGATACCACCTAGTGCGCATCCTGCGTGATGCAGCAAATCAGACGATCCGAGCAATTCTCCATGAACGAGTGGGATAACTTCTACGGCCCCAATGCGGGCTATGCGCTCGAACTCTACGAACGCTATCAGCGCGACCCCACCTCGGTTGACGCCGAGACGCGCGCCATCTTCGAGCGCATGCGACCTCTGCCCAACGGCGCGACGAACGGTTCGTCCAATGGCGCGACGGCCACCGTTGCGACGCCACACCCAACCGCCAGCGTCGCAACACGAGATACGCATGATGTCGTCAAGGTCGTGCTCGCTGCGCGCATGGCGCGCAGTATCCGCGAGTTCGGCCATCTCGCCGCCAAGATCGATCCATTGGGCAGCGCGCCGCCGGGCGACCCGATGCTCGACCCCGCGACACACGGCTTAACCGACGCCGATCTGGAGGCGCTGCCCGCCGCCATCGTCTGGCCCAACGCCGGACCAGAGGCTGGCTCCTGCCGCGACGCGCTCGAACAATTACGCGCGATCTACTGCGGCGCGATTGGCTACGACTTCGATCACGTGCAGAATTATGACGAGCGCAACTGGCTGCACGAGACCGTCGAGTCCGGCGCGCACTGGGAACCACTCGACGCCGACGAGCAACGCGACCTGCTCGAACGTCTCAGCCAGGTCGAGGGTTTCGAGCATTACCTGCACACGACCTTCCCAGGGCAGAAGCGCTTCTCTATTGAAGGCCTCGATATGCTCGTGCCGATGCTCGACGAGTTGATCCGCGACGCCGCCGAGACCGGCGCGAAAGAGGTCTTGCTGGGCATGGCGCATCGCGGGCGGCTCAACGTCCTCGCGCACATCCTCGGCAAGCCCTACGCCGCCATCCTCTCCGAGTTCCACCTCGCGCCGAACAAAGACCTTGTGCCCTCCGAAGGTTCGATGGGCATCAACTACGGCTGGACCGGCGACGTCAAGTATCACCTCGGCGCGCGGCGCACCTTGCGCGAGGGCGTCCCCTCGACGATCCAGATCACGATGGCGAACAATCCCAGCCACCTGGAGTTCGTCAACCCCGTCGTCGAGGGCTTCACGCGCGCGGCGCAGGACAAGCGCGATCAACCCAGCGCGCCGGTCCAGAATTCTGACGCCGCCTGGGCCATCGTCATTCACGGCGACGCGGCGTTCCCCGGCGAGGGCGTCGTCGCCGAGACATTGAACCTCTCGCGGCTGCCCGGCTACCAGACCGGCGGCACGATTCACCTCATCGCCAACAATCAGGTGGGCTTCACCACTGAGCCGGACGAGGCGCGCTCGACCATTTACGCCGCTGACCTCGCCAAAGGCTTCGAGATCCCCATCCTACACGTCAACGCCGACGACCCCGCCGCCTGCCTCGCCGCCGTGCGGCTGGCGCGGATGTACCGGCAGCGCTTCCACCGTGACTTTTTGATCGACCTGATCGGCTACCGACGCTGGGGCCACAACGAGGGCGATGAGCCAGCCTTCACCCAGCCGCTGCTTTACGAGCGCATCGCGGCACATCCCACCGTCCGCGCAATTTTCGCCGACGAGCTGGTCGCGGCAGGCGTTATCGGGGAAAACGAGGCTGACGAGATGCTGCGCGAGGCGGGGGACCAACTGCGCCAGGCGGCGGAAGAGGTCAAGACGGGACGCTACCAGCCGGAGCAGGGCGAGTTGCGCGCGTCCTCGCCGCTCTCATCCTACCGAACCGCCATTGACGCCGCGACACTGCGCGAGTTAAACGCGGCACTCCTGGCGCGCCCCGATGGTTTCACGTCAAACGCGAAGCTCGAACGGTTGCTGCAACGTAGAGGCGACGCGCTGGACCGCGAGAACGGCGTCGACTGGGCGCACGCGGAATCGCTGGCCTTCGCCGCCATCCTCGCCGAGGGAACGCCCATCCGTCTGAGCGGACAGGACACCGAGCGAGGCACGTTCAGCCAGCGCCACCTCGTCCTGCACGACGCCAGAACCGGCGCGCGCTACGTCCCGCTCCAGTCCATCCCGCAGGCGCATGCGTCCTTCGCCGTCTACAACAGCCCACTCTCGGAGGCGGCGGCAATCGGCTTCGAGTATGGCTATAGCGTGCATGCGCAGGAGGCGTTCGTGCTGTGGGAGGCGCAGTTCGGCGACTTCGCCAACGCCGGGCAGGCGATGATCGACCAATTCCTCGCGGCGGCGCGCGCCAAGTGGCGGCAGCATCCCTCGCTGACGCTACTGTTGCCACATGGCTATGAGGGGCAGGGGCCGGAGCATTCCAGCGGGCGCATCGAGCGCTACCTGCAACTGGCCGCCGAGGACAATTTGCGTGTTGCCAACTGCACGACTGCCGCGCAATATTATCACCTGCTGCGCGCTCAGGCTGCCTCGCTCGCCGACTCGCCGCGTCCGCTGGTCCTCTTCACGCCGAAGAGCCTGCTGCGCAACCCGCTCGCCGCCTCCAGCCTGCACGACCTGGCAGAGGGCCATTTCCGCCCCGTCCTCGCTGATGCTCTGGAGCGGGAAATAGACGCTAGCGAGCGTGACGCTGTGCGGCGGTTGATCCTCAGCAGTGGCAAGGTCGCGGTTGATCTCGGCGGCGCGGCGCAGAAACAGCCCGCGATGGCGCAGGTCGTCGCGGTGGCGCGTGTCGAGCAGTTGTATCCCTTCCCGGAGCGCGAGATCGAGCGCCTTTTCGCCAGCTACCGCAACGTGCGCGAGATCGTCTGGCTACAGGAGGAGCCACGCAACATGGGCGCGTGGAGTTACATCGAGAGCCACTTGCGTAGGACGCTCCCGACAAATGCGACGCTGCGCTACATCGGGCGACCGGAGCGCGCGAGCGTGGCCGAGGGCGACGCCGAGATGCACCTGCGCGAGCAGGCCCGCATCCTCGACGAGGCGTTCGACTAGCAGAAACTAACGGTGTTAGTTAGAAAACGAATATGATTAGTTTTTAGACTAATGACGTTAGTTTTGATGCTAATGCGATTAGTTTACAAACTAACGTCTTTTCGTTTTTTGAGCGGAAAGCGTGAGGCGCGCAAGATGGCCACGGAAATCAAAGTGCCGCCGCTGGGGGAGTCTATCGTTGAGGCGACGGTGGGGCGCTGGCTGAAGCGCGAGGGTGAAGAGGTGACCGAGGGCGAGCCAGTGGTGGAGCTCGAGACCGAGAAGGTCAACATGGAGGTCACTGCCAACGGCTCTGGTGTTCTTGGCGAGATCGTCAAGCGGGAGGGCGAGACGGTGAACATCGGCGATACGCTCGCATTCATCGCCAGCGGCGCCGACGCCCGCCCGCCAGTGCCGACACGTCCCGCGCGCCTGCGCCCGCAACCGACGCAATCAGAGCCACAGCCGCCCATGCAACCAGCGGCACAGCCGACTCAGCCATCATCGCCGCCACCAGCTCCCGCCGTCGCCACACAACCGCCGACACAGCCCGCCACCCAGGCTCCAAGCCAGGATACGGTGCGCGCGACGCCGCTGGCGCGCCGGATGGCCGAGGAGTATGGCGTGGACCTGACGCGGGTGCGCGGGACCGGCCCGGCAGGGCGCGTCACCCATGACGACGTCTCGGCGTATCTCGGCGCGGCAAACGCCAACGGAGCCAGCGCGCCAGCTCAATCACAGGCTCAAGCGCAGACGCCGACGCTGCCAGCGAACCCACCGCAGCAACAGCCGATCCCGACGCCAGCGCCCGCCGGGCCGACGATGCCAGCGACCGCGCTGACGCCCTTCGGGCAGCCGGGCGCGCCCTCGGCCTTCAGCTACACCGCGACGCGCGGCGAGGAGCGTATCCGCATGTCGCGGCGGCGTCAGACCATCGCGCGGCGGCTGGTGGAGGCGCAGCACACGGCGGCGATGCTGACCACCTTCAATGAGGTGGATATGAGCGCAGTGATGGAACTGCGCAAGCGGCGGCGCGACACTTTTAAGGAGCGGCACGGCGTCGGGCTGGGCTTCATGTCGTTCTTCACCAAGGCGGTGATTGGCGCGCTCAAGCAGTATCCGCGCCTGAACGCCGAGATTCAGGGCGACGAGATCGTGCTGAAGCACTACTACGACATCGGCATCGCCGTCAGCACGGATGAGGGGCTGGTCGTGCCGGTGATCCGCGACGCCGACCGGCTGAGCTTCGCCGCGATCGAGCGCGAGATCGCCGACCTGGCCGAGAAGGCGCGCGACCGGCGGTTGAGCCTGGAGGATCTGCAGGGCGGCACATTCACGATCACGAACGGCGGCGTCTTCGGCTCGCTGCTCTCGACGCCGATCCTGAATGGGCCGCAGGTGGGCATCCTGGGCATGCACAAGATCGAGGAGCGGCCCATCGCGCTGAACGGCCAGGTGGTGATCCACCCCATGATGTACCTCGCCGTCTCCTACGACCACCGCATCGTGGACGGCGCGGAGGCGGTGGGCTTCCTCGTGCGCATCAAGGAGCTGTTGGAGGATCCAGAGACGCTGCTATTGGAGGGATAGCTGAGACCCAGAGCGGATGCTTGACGCTCTCGCCCGACCAACGTACACTTCCTGACAGGGATGCGAAGCAGAACCTTCGGTCCTAGAAAAGCTGACGATAATGGAGAGCGCAGAAACGTCAGTTGAAACACTAACACGATAGACATAGGTGTGTAGGGCATTCGCTACGGCGTTCCCCTGCTCTACCCCAGTGAGTTTGCACGGAGCATAGACCTGGTCGCGGGATGGCGGTTGCGCCTCCTGACGATCAGCATGCGTTTGTGCGATCGCTCATCGGGGTAGGGCCGCAGACGTGCCTGCGCAGGCTCGATTCCGATGGGAGTCGAGCCTTTTTGTTGGCCGTCGCATGTTACAAGAGAGAAGGGCATGAGTATGGACGATTCCTCATTTGACCCCACAGCGTTCAAAGCGCGGCAGAGCGAGCAGTGGAGCGATGTCGCGCAGGGCTGGCGTCGCCGCTGGGCGACCTTCGAGCGGGACGCGCAACCGCTCAGCGACCGGCTGATGGAGCTGGCCCATGTCGGCCCAGGGCAGCGCGTGCTGGACGTGGCGACGGGCATCGGCGAACCGGCGCTGACGGCAGCGCGGTGGGTTGGCCCGACCGGCTCGGTGATCGCGATCGACCAGGCGCCACAGATACTGGATGTGGCGCGCGACCGTATAGAAGCCACTGGCCTCCAGAACGTGACGTTCATTGAGGGCGACGCAGAGACAGTACAACTGCCGCCTGCATCTTTCGACGCGGTGGTGAGTCGCTGGGGGCTGCTGTTTTTCCAAGATCCAGTTGGCGCGCTGCTCCGTTTCCGCGCCAGTCTCGTCCCAGGCGGCTGGCTCGCTGCGGCGATCTGGGGGCCGCCGGAGCGCGTACCGCTGATCTCGTTGCCGTTCATGGCGCTTGCTGGCGGCGATCAGGAGCGGCCACCCGCGCCACCACCCGGTCCCAACCCATTTGCATTGTCTGAGTCAGCGAAACTGGAGCAGGCTGTACGCGACGCGGGCTTCGTAGACGCGCAGAGCGAGCGGATGACCGTGATCTTCACATTCACCTCGGTAGAGGAGCTGCTTGGACACATCAGAGAGGTCTCCGCGCCGGTTCGCGCCATCACAACGACGATGAGCCAGGAGGAACAGGCCCTGTTCTGGAAGAGGCTTGCCACTGCGGCGCAAAACTACACCGACGCCGCTGGAGTGGTACGCTTAACCAACGACTGCCTGTTGGTCGTAGGTCGGAACTAGGCCCTATTGAGGAGATTGGGAGCGCATGGTCCGCTTTCACCATCGCAAGCTGCCTGACTACTCCACTTTGCTTACTGGGTCACGTCCGCGCGACGAGGTCGGGTTCGCGTCCGAGCGGCTGCAAATCTGGTACAACAACACGGTCGAGACGTGGGTTGATCCGGCGCCGCACATGCACCTGGAGAGCGATGAGTGTTTCATCATGCTGCGTGGTTCGCTGCTCGTCGAGGTGGAGGGCGAGCGAGTGGTGATCGGGCCGCGCGAGTTCTGTTGCTTCCCACGCGGGGTGTATCACTCCATCGTGCAGGTCTTCCCGCCGGTGGAAAGCCTGATGATTCGCGCTCCATCGATAGAAGATAAGGTGTATCGCGAGGCGCCGGTTGATCCCGATTGACCGCTATCCAGGCGCAGGGAGGGCATAAACATGGCACACGATGGCGACGGAGCAGACGCGCAGGAAGCAACAGGCAGGGACGCGCCACAGTGGCAACAGCGTTCAGGCGTCATCGTAGGTGTCGCGGTCCTCGTCCGGCGTGGAAATCAGGTCTTGTTGACCCATCGCAAGGGGAGCCACGGCGCGGGAACGTGGGCGCCGCCGGGCGGGCATCTCGACATGGGCGAGGCCTTCGAGGACTGCGCCATCCGCGAGGTACGCGAGGAGACCGGCGTCACCATCACCGAGCCACGCTTCCTCGCCGTGACCAACGACATCTTCGTGGATGAGGGCCGGCACTACGCGACAATCTGGATGGAGGCGCAGGTCGAAGCGGGGGAGGCGCAGATCAACTCGCCACGGGAGATGTCTGAGCTGGGCTGGTTCGACTGGGACGATCTGCCGCTCCCGCGGTTCCTCCCACTGGAAAACTATCTCGCCGGACGCTGCTATCCGCCGCATCCCAACGAGACCCTCGGCGCCTGACATACGGACGCACGGTTTCGCCTCAATTCCTCTCGAAGACGAGTTGCATACGAATTAGTTCGGATGTCGGCGGCTGTGTCTCGTCGCAAAGGGCGCAGGCGAGGATGGTTCGCAGGTCATGGCCAGCCGCGAGCGCCTGAATGGCTTCGGGCGTGTAGAGTTCCCACTCCATGCGATCTGGCGCGACATCAGGACCATAGTCAATATCAACGCTGAGATGGTTTCCGTCCAGACGCTCGGAGATGGTGATCGCGCGCCCGTTGCGCTCCTGTGTGCGCTCGCCCTGATGCGTGGCGAAGTAGCCAGGATGGTAGATATCGAGAATCAGCCGGCCGCCAGGGCGCAGCAGGCCGCCCATCTGGCGCAGGACGTCCGCGTTGGTCGCGGCATCGAAGTAGCCGAAGCTTTGCCAGAGGCAGACACAGACATCAAACGGACCGGCGACGCTCGCCGCGAGGTTGCGCATGTCGCCTTCGACAAAGCGAGCCGCAACGCCGAGATCAGTGGCGCGTTCCCGTGCGGCGGATAGCGCGGCGCCGTCGCGGTCGAGTCCGGTCACGTCGTAGCCATGCTCGGCCAGCGGGATCGCGTGGCGTCCCTCACCACAGCAGACATCGAGCAAGGTACAATAGGCGGGCTGCGGCGCCTGCCGCGCGACGAAGTCAACTTCACGCGCGGTCCACTCCGGCGATTGCGTTCGCAGGAACGTCTCGAACCACAGCCGCGAGTAGGCGTTGGCTTCCAAGGCATACCTCTTCTATCGGATGAGTAAGGCTCGATTAATGAGCGAAGTGGTTTCGCGTGAGCAGCATGGCCGATAAGCCTGGTATACGAGTGTAGTCGTTATCTAGCGTGACAACGGTAAGATCGTGTACCAGCGCGGTTGAGGCGATGAGTGTATCAATATCCCCGATCATCGCACCGCGCGGTCGGAGTGTCCGTCGCAGTTCGGCGTAGCGCTCAAGGATGGCATAGGTGAGCTTATAAGGTGTTATCGCGCGCAATAGCACGCGCAATTAAGTACGACGGCGCGCGAAATCAGGATCGCCCATGATATATTCGACTGCCTCACCATAGACAAGCTGGCTCGTCGCGGCCTCGCCCGCCACAATCCATGGCTGAACAAGATGCAATGCGCCGTTTCGCCCTTTGAGATAGGCGACTAGGATGCTGTTGTCGAGTAGATAGCCACTCATTCTCTAATGCTCATCTTCATGCGCATCTGGGCGCTCATCTAGCCAGGCGAGTTGCTCCTCCATAAGAGGCGACGGCGGAACCTCATGGCGGATGCGCTCAAAGTAGGCGAACTCGTCGTCATCTTGCAAATCGCGCCAAGCTCCACCAAGCGCCAAGGCGGAGCGCGCCGCTGGAGAGAGCATTTCATCAGCAGGAAGGTTGCCTCGCGTAGACGGATAATCGAGAGGCTCGGTCATCTCCTCGATCTGCTGCGCCAGGTCCTCCTGCATCTCAGCCGAGAGTTCCTCAATATGCGCCAGGGCGCGCTGTAATCGCTCGATCATGACAGGGTCTCGTTTCAGTTCTCTGGTAGTGAGCTACGCCACCTCAAGTATACGTTATCGAGAGGACATACATAGCGCCCCAAGACGCTAGCTCCGCATACACGATTATGAGCGGGCGAAGAGGCGGACGAGCTCGCCCCAGGCGAGCGTGTGTCCCTGCATCGCGGTAGCGAGTTGCTGTTTCGAGAAGCCGGATTGGATCGAGAGGGTCGCGTCGAGCGCGTAGAAGGCGAAGTGGTAGTGATGCGCGTCGCCGGGCGGTGGACAGGGTCCGCCATAGCCAACTTTGCTGAAGTCGTTCTGGCCCTGGACGGCGCCGTTCGACCATGTCCCGTCGTGCGGCGCATTCTCCGCGAGGGATTGCTCAGTGGCAGGGATATTCGCCAGCAGCCAGTGCGTGAAGGCGGGGTTGCCGGCGTCGGGATCGTCGAAGACCAGCGCCAGGGATTTGGTATTCTCAGGCGCCCCACTCCAGGCCAGCGCGGGAGAGATATCTTCGCCGGAGCAGGTAAAGCGCGTCGGAATCGTCGCGCCATCCTTCAACGCGGCGCTGCTCACGGTGAGCGTCTTGGCAGCCTTGCCCTGGATGTCTACCAGCGAACCGGTCTGCCCGCCACGGCAACCGGCGAGCGCGACTATCATGATGAGAAGGCAGAGCGGCAGGTAGAATGTGCGTATCATCCAGGTGTGTCCTTTTCCTCCTGCCTGTCGCCACAAGAGTCGGTAGGCGCCCACATGATAACCGATGCGCCAGCGATGATCATTATCAATGATGACACAAGGATACCAGCATGCAAGAGGGTTGGGAACGCATCGGCGCATCAGTAGACTTGAGCCTGGAGACGCTCTCGGAGATGGTCGCGCCGGTCTTCGCGCCGCGCACGGTGGTGAAGGCGGAGTTGCTCTCCGGCGGGCTGGCGAATACGAACTACAAGGTGAGCATCTCAGGGATGCGCGAGTCGTTCGTCGTGCGTGTCTATACACGCGACCCCAGCGCCTGCGCGCGTGAGGTGGATATCTTCTTGCGCGTACGCGCGGTAGTCCCGACGCCGTTGCTGCTCTTCGTGGATACCGAGGGCGCGCGAGTGGGCTATCCCTATACGCTGGCGAACTTCGTTGAAGGTGAGCTGATGACGCAGATCCTGGCAGAGGGGGACGCGGAGCAGATCGGGCAGGCGGGGTATGCGGCGGGCTGGACGCTGGCGCTGCTGGGGCAGTTCTCCTTCCCAGAGCCAGGCGAGTTTGGACCGGAGTTGGTGATCGCGGAGCCACGTCCCGGCGGCGCGGCGGGATTCCTGGCGTATCTGGAGCCGCTGCTGACGGCGGGACGCGCGCGGGAGCGGCTGGGCGATGAGCTGGCGGATCGTGTCTGGGCCTTTGCGCGGGAACATGCAGCCATGCTGGACGCTGTGGCGGATGAGGCGAAGCTGCTGCACGCCGACTACAAGGCGACGAACCTGCTGCTGCGTGAGGATGCCGGACGGCTGGCGATGGCCGCCGTGTTGGACTGGGAGTTCGCCTGCGCAGGAGCGCAGATCTTCGACATGGGCATCCTCTTGCGACACGACCGCGAGCTGGACCCGGCCTTCGCGCGCGAGTTCGCCCGTGGCTTCACGGAGGCGGGCGGCGCGCCGCCGGATGACTGGCGGCGCATGGCGCGGCTGGCCGATTTCGTCAACCTCGTCACGTTTCTGGATGCGCCAGAGGAGCGGAGCGCGCTGTTTACGGATGTCACACGGCTGCTGGTTCAGACACTTGAGCTTTGGGATATATAGCGGACGTATCGCATTTCGCTCTGACCGGGCAACCGCTGCGTAACATGTCAGCGAACGCCTTCGTGACACGCCAAGCGTCAGTCCCGGTCAGGAGATCCGTTATGTGGCCCGTTCCCTTTCGCCGATTCGCCGTTCGCAGCGCCGTGTTCCTGCTCGGCCTAGTCCTCCTCGCCAGCGCCCTGGCCGCCTGTGGGACGACCTCGCTCGCCGCACGGACAAGCGCGACGCCGACCGCCACGGCAGCAGCGCCAACTGATACCGCAACGCCAGCGCCCACAGCGCCACCGACGGCGACGCCAAAGTCCAATCCGCCTTTGTCCACCTCAGCTATCCTGGATGTGCGCCCATCGTCAATGAGTCTCGTCGGACATCTTGACTGTGCCAAAGGTTCGGCCTATAGCTGCGCCGCCAGGGTGCTGGCGCGGTCAGGTAACAGCGGGTCGCTGCGCTGGACCACCTCGACCACCGTACCAGGGGCGGTCACCTTCAGTCCTGCCAGCGGTGTGCTGGCCCCCGGCCAGTCGACGCTCATTACGATCACCGTGCCGCTAAACGATTGCACGCGCGGCCTATTCTTCTTCCATGGGCCAGCCAACACTCATACCATCAGTTGGGCCTGCTGATCGTCAGGTGAAGCCGCAACGCCCCCAGACGACAAAGGCAAGAGCCTCACTTCTCGGGTTGGGTGTGCTGTGTCAGGCTGAACCAATTGCCGCAGCCATCGATGAAGATCGCCTCGACGCCATAGGGATTCTCGGTCGGCGGCGATGTGAACTCAACGCCCCGGCTTTTCAGTTCTTCATAGGTGGCGCGGCAATCGTCGGTGTCGAAGACGCCGCCACCCATCAAGCCTCTGTCGAGCAGCGCACGCAGATGCCCCACGGCTTCTTCATCGAACTTGCCAAAGACCATCGCCTTATAGAGCACCAACTCAAGGTCGGGCTGGTTTTTCGGGCCGACGGTGAGCCAGCGAAAGCCACCTTCCATCGGAAAGTCAGCGCGGACCTCGAAGCCTAGCTTGTCCCTGTAGAAGTCGAGCGCCTGGTCGTAGTCGAGCACAAAGATGGTCGCATGCGAGAGATGTGTGATCATGCTTCTCCTCCCTTTCAGGAGGGGACTGTACCACGCGCGCTTGCCATCCGCTGTTTGAAAGTTGCCCTCTTTGAGACATCGTCGAGACATCGTCGGGGCATCGTCCCGATCGTTCAGGCGGCTGCGTACATGATGCGCAGGCAGAGCGGGATGGCGCAGGCAATAGCCTGGTCGCGGCGACGGATATGCTCGCGCCAGGCATGCGGCGCCTGGCCGGTGGCGCGGCGGAAGAGCGCGCTGAACGAGCCGGGACTCTGGAAGCCGACGGCAAAACAGATCTCGGTGACGGTGAGATCGCTGTTCGCGAGCAGGGCTTGCGCGCGCTCAATGCGACGCAGGGTACGATATTGGTGTGGCGTGACGCCCCAGGCGCGCCGGAACGCGCGAATCAGGTGGTAGCGCGAGACGCCGAGCCGGGCGGCGAGTTGCTCCAGCGGAAGCGGCGCGTCACAGGAGCCATCCAGCAATGTGCGCGCGGTTTGCAGCCAGGAGCCTGGCTGTGCGGGATGTCGCATACGTCACCTCATGAGCGGACGCCACGTTGGCCTTCTGGAGAGGGATGAAGTTCCCTTCTGATTATGGGGATATGGTCTGGAAATCCACCGCCTGGCAGCCGATTGCCCCACGGCGTAGGTCGGAGTGAACGCGCGTAGAATAGAGCGTGTTGGAAGAGGCGATGTGAGTGCGCCGAATGTTCATCAGCCTGAAAAGACCACACCATGACCGATAGCAATGATCGCCTGATAACACAGAGCCAACTGGTGGATGAGTTGAAGGCGCTCGGCGTGGCTGCCGGGCAGATCGTCATGGTTCATGCTTCGGTCAAGGCCATTGGCAAGATTATGGGCGGCCCCAATGTCATCGTTCAGGCACTGCTGGACACGCTGACGCCGACCGGCACGCTGATGATGTATGTGGGCTGGGAGGATATTCCCGATTTCGTCTCGAACCTGCCACCGGCGATTCAGCAGAAGTATTACGCCGAGCATCCGCCTTTCGATCCACGCATTGCCCGCGCCGTGCGCGACCATGGGATTCTCGCCGAGATCGTGCGTGGCTGGCCCGACGCCCATCGAAGCATGAACCCGGAGGCGTCTGTCGCCGCGATTGGCGCACGGGCCGAGTGGATCACACAAGATCATTCGCTGGACTATGGGTACGGAGTGGGATCGCCGCTGGCAAAGCTGGTCGAGGCGCGGGGTCAGATCCTGATGCTGGGCGCGCCACTGGATACGCTCACGCTGCTGCATTACGCCGAGAATCGCGCGCGGATGCGCCACAAGCGCATCATCCACTATTCATGTCCAATTCTGCGCGAGGGCAAGAGCGTCTGGGTGGAGATCGAGGACTACGACACCGGCGAGCCGCACGGCGACTACACGTTCGAAGAGATCGCGCGCGCATACCTGGCGCTGGGCAAGGGAGAGCAGGGGGTAATAGGGAACGCGCCATCCTCTCTCTTCGACGCGACGGACCTGAGCGCGTTCGCGATCAACTGGCTGGAACAGCGCTTCGGCGAGACGCGCTAGGCGAGAACCAGCGCTGTCACACCTGGACAGGCACACGCGCGTTGGGGAGATCGGTCAGGATCTCGAAAGCAGCCCGGTGTTGGGCGATCAAGCGCTCTGGCTGCGTCCAGACGTCTCCTTGCCGGCGGGAGACAGTGAGTTCACAGGAGGCGAGCTTCGAGTTCAGGCAGATCTTGGCTCCGCCAGGGGGATTGCGATAGGTCAGCCCGACAAAAGCGTCGCTGGGAGCGGCGATATGCCCCTCGATCCGCACTGCGGGCGTCTCTGAGCGAAAGCGCCAATCGAAAGGGGTGAAGGAACCCTTGGCCCGGCGCATCTGCGTTGGGCTGTTGAGCGCGATCTCCTCGCCACGATGGCGCAGGACGAGCAGGGTCACGAACGGACTCCAGAGCGGCCCCAGCCGCCGCCGCGCTGTCACGACCTCCAGGAAGGTGTCCGGCGCTTCGTCGAATCCGGCCACCTGACCCCAGGCGTAATGATCGGTGTGCTGGACGCCCCAGTTGTGGTTCTGACTGCCGCACCAATCACTGATCTCGAGAGGCTCACCATCCACGACCAGCGTTCCAGAAAAGCTGGCGAATGGACGCCCAACCAGGCTCTTCGCCTTCGGTTGCGGGGCTGCGTAGGCGTCGAGCGGTAGAAGAAACAGGGGAGGGGCGTCGCCAATGTAGCGCAGGTCCCAGCGGATCGCGTGTCCACGGCTCTCGGCCGCTCCCACCAGCCTGCCTGATTCTAGTTGCGCCTCGCCGACACGGATGGAGAACTGTGAGGGCGAAAAAGCGCAATCGGCGAAGGGCGCTTCGCACTTGACGGCGACATGTCGGCCTGTCTCTCCATTAAAGGCGATCGCCCACAGTTCTCCTTGCGCCTGTTCAGGATGATGGTGGGGGCTGAAGATAGTGTAGCGAATCCAGAACGCCAGGGGGCGCGAGGGATGGTTGGCGCGCAAGAAGAAGCTCTCATAGTGGCCGGCCTGTTGGCCAAGGTGGTAGCGGCTGTCATTTGCGTGGAGGCGCGCGTCGGCGAGCGCGCTGTCCATCGTTTTCATACCCTTCTCCCGACATGTCAGCTACGCCATCGACTGGAATCTCAATGTGCGGCGCCGCAGATGCGCCCATCGTATCACGCCATGGAAGAGGCGACCGGGCGTTGATGTTGCGCCGATTTCGCCATCACTCACGTGCGAATAGCTGACGCACAGGGCGATTCGCGCGACGCTTGACAGACACAAGAGCGTCATGTTACGCTTGCGCCAGGATTCTTGATTGAACGTTCAATCAACAACATGAGGAGCAGGCAGATGGCTAGCACACCTCAGTCTCCAACCGCAGAACCGGCGATCCAGATCGAGCATCTCGTCAAACGCTTCGGCCAGTTGCGCGCGGTGGACGACCTCACCTTCGACATCGCGGCGGGCGAGACGTTTGGCCTGATCGGCCCCAACGGGTCGGGCAAGACGACGCTCATCCGCCTGCTGCTGGGACTGCTCGCGCCGAATAGCGGCAGTGTCCACATCCTTGGCCGCAAGATACCTAACCGGCGCGTCGCGGCGCAGATCGGCTACATGACGCAATCCAGCGCGCTCTACAACGAGTTGAGCATCCGCGAGAACCTGGCCTTCTTCGGCAAGCTCTATGGACTGCGCGGCGCGCGACTACGGACGCGCATCGAGGAGACGCTGCGCCTAGTGGACCTGAGCGACCGCATCGACGCGCCCATCAGCACACTCTCTGGCGGCATGCGCCAGCGCGTCTCACTCGCCAGCGCGCTGATTCACCAGCCACGCCTGCTCTTCCTCGACGAGCCGACCGTCGGCATCGATCCAGAACTGCGCATGACGTTCTGGAACTACTTTGAGACGCTGACGCAGCAGGGCGTGACGCTGGTCGTCTCGACGCACCACATGGACGAGGCGAAGCGCTGCCACCGGCTGGCGCTGATGCGCTTCGGCAAGCTGCTCGCGGTGGATACTCCGGCTGCGTTACAGGCGCAATCGGGCGAGGATGACTTCGACCGCGCCTTCCTGTATTTCGCGCGGCGTGACGAGCCGGATGCGCAGACAGCGTGAGAGCGCTTTCCCGGCGTTGACACACCGGGCGTGTGCAATGAGCTGTAGTCCTCATCTGAGAGGTGGCGATACCATGTTTCTGCGACGCATCGGCGCATTGGCGGGACGCATCATCGGCCAGTTCCGCCACGACCGGCGCACCCTCGCGCTCGTCTTCGTCGTCCCGTTGGTCATCATGACGATCCTCAACTTCGTGCTCGCCAGCAGCGAGAGCAACCTCAAGCTGGCGATTGTGCCACCCGCCGAGCCGTTCGGGACGCAGTTGGTGAGCCAGATCAAGAGCGCTGTTCCCGACAAGGTGACGGTCTCGACGATTGACGCCGGCGCGGTGGACTCGACGCTCAAGGCAGGCGACGCCGATGGTGTGCTGATCTTCCCATCGGACTTCGCATCGCAGCTACAAGGGGGAAGCACGTCAGTGACGCTGCGGGTGGAGGGGTCGAATCCAGCGGTCTCGGCGCAGCTCAAGCAGATCGCGGGGCTACTCGTGACGGCCCTCTCGCAGCCACGCGCCGCTGCTGATAACAGCGCGCAGACCCCGGCGGTGACGCTGGATACCACCTATCTCTATGGTGGGCCGGAATTTACCCAGACTGACGCGCTGGCGCCGCTCTTTATTGGTCTTTTCGCCTTCTTCTTCGTCTTTCTGCTGACGGCGGTGGCCTTCCTACGCGAGCGCTCGCAGGGGACGCTGGAGCGGCTGATGGTCTCGCCGCTAAGCCGGACGGAGCTGGTGCTGGGCTACGTGACCGGTTTCACGCTCTTCGCGCTGATCCAGTCTATCGTGATCCTGCTCTTCGTCATCTATGTCTTACGTGTGCATACACTGGGAAACCTGCCGCTGATCTTTTTGGTGACGGTGACGCTGACCATCGCGGCGGTGAACCTGGGCATCTTCCTTTCGGCGTTTGCGCGCAACGAGCTACAGATCATCCAGTTCATTCCGCTGGTGCTGGTGCCGCAAGCGCTGCTGGGAGGACTGTTCTTCCCGGTGGAGACGCTGCCAGTGGTGCTGAAGCAGGCCGCGTACGTGATGCCGCTGACCTACGCGAACTTCGCGCTCAAAGATGTGATGCTGCGCGGGTTGGGGCTGGAGACGATCTGGCCGGACCTGGTGTTCCTGGTGGGTTTCGCGGCGGCGATGGTGATCCTCGCGGCGATCTCGCTGCGGCGGCAACGGGCATAGGTCCAGAAAAAGCCGTGATACAATGCGCCTACAGCCTATATTGAGAAGAGGAACCACTATGACCACTCATCGGATCGAGTTCGAATATCCAGATGATCTCCTGGGCGCGACCAACGACGCCGAGTTGCAGCGCATCGCGCGAGAGGCGTTCTATGTGCGGCTCTATCAACAAGGAGCCGTCTCATCCGGGCGGGCCGGAGCGCTGTTGGGGATTGGTCGCGTCGCGTTCCTCGACCTCCTCGGCGCCTATGGTGTCTCGTACTTCGATGAGGAGACAGACCTGGCCGAAGACCTGCGCAACGCTGACCAGGCGCGCTCATGAGTGGGCCCGTGAGGGTGGCGCCAGTCGTCTCGAACACGACGCCATTGATCACCCTCGCTGGCATAAGTCTGCTCGACTTGCTCCAAGCGCTCTATGGAGAAATCTGGATTCCCGACGAAGTATTCGCGGAGTATCAGGCGGGCGCAGCGAATCCACTGTATCCCCCACTCGATGCCAGACCGTGGATAGTTATTCATAAGACCTCGATCAATCCGCTCGTCCCGCGTGCCCTTGACGCAGGAGAGGCGGTGGCGCTCTCACTGGCGCTTACGGCGCAGGCTCGCCTCGTACTCATTGATGAGCACGCGGGGCGGGCCGCAGCACGGCGATTGGGCCTTTCCATCACCGGTTCGTTGGGAGTCTTGATCGAGGCGAAGCAGCGCCAACTCGTTCCCGAGATCCGTCCCTATCTCGACCAAATGGTGACCCAAGGCCGCTACATCAGCCCCAAAGTGCGCCAGCAGGCATTGCGTTTAGCAGGTGAATGAGGACGAGCGAAGACGCGCTTGTTATTTTACAATCGCTCGGCGCTGGAACAACAGTGCGGCGCCAAGACCGATGTCCCAGACCACTGAGGGATAGCCGATCACGCGCTCCATCCCGCCTGGCCCCAGGCCGAGGAAGTTCTGGCTGTTATAGAGTATCAGACCGGCGATTGTCGTCAGGCCAAGCGCAATGCTCCAAGCCGCGAGCCGGCCGTTCTGCTTGCGCGCGCCAATGCCCAGAAGCAGCAGACCAACGCTGGCGGTCAGGAAGTTGAGCAGCGCGCCCAGAACGTGAAACCCCAGATTGACATTGGCGGGAAAGAGGCCAGAGAGGGCAGCGCCGAGGCCACTCACCGCCACCAGCGCCACGCCCACGCTGGTAAGTCGCCGCTGGGGCCAGATGGAGCGGGTGAGAAGGACACCCGCGATGGTCAGGACGCCGAGCAGGATGAACCCGGCGTTCATCACCATATGCAGCGGTGAACAGGCGTAAAACGTCAGCCCGCCCGAGCCGTTGGTGTAGGGACCGCACTCGGTGACGCCGAGCGCGCTGATGTCGTACTGCGAGACGCTATAGCTGGGCCAGGCGAGTTGCGCGATGATCTGGGCGGCAAAGAATTCGCTCGTCGCCACGAGCAGGAGCGCTCCAACGGTTATCTTGGTCCAATACGAGGCTCGCGGCGATCGTGTCGCGTCTTGCGTGTTTGCGCGCATCATGCGTATCCTCCTAAAAATAGCTGAGGTCTTGCGCTGTCTCCCCTGGCTGTGCCTGAAAGTGGCGTACTAGGCGCTCTCCAATATCGCTTGAAGCGCGGCGCGATGCTCCTCGAAGGCCGCACGCCCCGCTTCGGTGATCTGAATATAAGTCTGGGGCTTCTGGCGCACGAACGTCTTGACGATGGTGATGTAACCGGCCTCTTCCAGGCGGCGCAGATGGGCGCCCAGGTTGCCGTCGGTCAGGCCGCACGCCTCCTTGAGGAAGCCGAATGTGACCTGCCGCTCCGGCGAGATCGCAGCCAGGACGGCCATGATGCGCAGCCGCGCCGGCTGGTGAATGACCTCGTTGAGGGTGGCCATGGTTAGCGCCTTCTCCACAAATAGACGCTCACGCCGATGAGCGGCAGCCCGGCAAAGACGGCGACCCACAGCCAGAAATACTGTGGGATCAGCCAGTAGCCGAGCGTCGAGAGCACGGTGACGGCCATGCCGCAGCCGATCAGAACCGGTTCCCTGAGCCAGACGCCGGTGATGATCGCGGCGAACATGACCACGGTGATCCAGAGCAACGTAGATTGCATCGCCGTGTTCAGGAGCGCTATCTGCCACAGCATGAAGAAGAGGTAGAGGACCCCGTAGAACACGGCGAGCCGCGTGTGCAGGAATGCCAGACGCGACTGCGGCGCGACGCGGATCACGGAGCGGCGGCGCTGCCCCCAATAGATGGCGAACGCGATGCCGACCAGGAACGATTCGCTCAAGCTCCAAAGCGGGTTGTCTGGCAGGAACTGTGACGCCGCGAAGCTGACCGTCCAGATGACGCCGACGACAAAGACGCCGACGATCCACGACCTGAGCAGAGCGCGTGAGGTTTTCGTCGCATCCTCGATGGCGCCCAGGGCTTGTTGCGCCTCCTCGCGTGAAATCTCCACTCCAGTCACCCTCTCTTTCTTCATAGAGTACTCTGTGATATAGAGTACTCTATCGCAAATAAAGGCGCGCTGTCAAGAGTGAGGCGTGGGGCGGCTCCTCTGGTGAGGCGCCACCGTTGTCTACGAGCGCTACAACGAGAAGCGCTCGCGGGAGCGTAGAGGGTGCTCTACGGGCTACCGTGCGGACAAGGTACGGGGATTCCCCCTCTCTCATCCCCCGGCTCGATAGAGTATCGTGGAGCAATGGATCGAGGTAAGAGGTGTGCAGCGCGGCTGCTCATCTTTTTACCTGGCGTTATCCAGGTCACAAGCCTTCCGCAGGGACGCGGGCGTATCGGGAAGGAACCCGGAGGCTTGTGACGCCCGTTCCCACGTGTTGCGTCGTCTCCCTCTTGCACATCTCCCTCGCGCTGTGACGAGGGAGATGTGCCCTTCGTTGAGCGCTGCTCTTCGCTGAAAGGCGTGTCTGATTATGTCCGCCCTGTTTCCCACTATCCATCCTATCCACGAGACCCCTGGAGTCCTCCGCCACGTAAGCCGCCTGACGGGCTTCTTCCCAGACGGTGCGCGACGGATCGCCTTCGTGCGCGTGTATGCCAAACTCCACTCCGCGACGCCGACCGAGGCGCTGCATTGCCTGGAGCCGGAGCTGGAGGTGTATCCGGCGGACGACCAGGGTTTCGAGGGGGTCGCCTGTGTCGACGACGTGGCGCGCGCCGCCGTACTCGCGCTGCAGGTCTATGAGATGACACACTCCGCTGTCGCGCTCGATCTCGCCTGCGCCTGGTTGCGTTTCGTGAAGTACATGCAGGGCGAGCGGGATCAGCGCATGATCAATTTCATTCTCGATGAGCAGGGCACGCGTAACGGCAACGGGAAGACATCGTATCCGGGTGGCGAGCCATGGACGCTGCGTGCGCTGCAGGCGTATGCCACGGCATGGCGTGTCCTGCGCGATGGCGACTTCCTCGATCGCTTCTGGCGCACCCCGTTTCCACCGACCGGCAATCTCAAGTACGCGGCGGTGTATGCGCTCTCGCTCACCGATGTCTATCAGACAGAGCCGGACCGTGGGTTAGAGCAATGGATCACTGACACCTGTGACATGCTGGTGGGCAGTGGGCCGGAGTATCTGCGGGATGCGTGCGGCAAGGGCGAGGTGGAGATCTACAGCTACTACCAGCTCGCCGCCGTTGCACGCGCAGGCAGGCTCCTGAACAAACACGAGTACCTCAAAGCGGCGGTTGATACGGCGCGCAATCTAGCCAAACCCGTGATCGAAGGGGGCTTCTATCATGTCTATCCTGGCGCCCGTGGACCACAGTCGGTCTTTGACGTCTCGGCGTTAGGGCTGGGGCTTGAGGAACTCTACTACGCCACCGAAGATGGGCAGTATCAGGACATGGCGCTCCAATGCGCGGCATGGCTGGATGGCGCCAATCCGGCCGGTGTTGCGATCTATGACCCAGAGACTGGCCGCTGCAATGACAAGGTGTTTGTGTCCGGCGAGGTCGATAGCAAGGTCGGCGCGGAGTCGGCGATCGAGGCAGGGTTTCTCCATCTCCTCCGCAGTCGCCTCTCGGGCGTGCGCACAGGTATTGACGTTGACTCAGGGTCGATGACGCCAGACGAGATGAGCAGTGTCGCGGCAGGATGAGATGCGCGTGCGCCATCGACTGGCATGATACCGGCAAGATAGTAGCATGAGCTGGAAGATCGTTTGACCAGTGGCTGTGCGTCAGGAGATGGGCGCTTCCCTGCCTCTTGTTCTTCTTCCCTGACGTTTCCATCGCTCACAAAGACGCGCTGGGTCTCACGTGGCGTGGCCGTACTCGCGCCAGGCGCCGTTGGCGTAGCGGAGCAAGAGCCACGCGAAGTTGATACTCGTTATCTCGCCGGTGGACGGCCACAGATAGAAGCCGATAGCCCAGCAATCATCTTGCGCCACACAGGTAAGCCGCGAGAAACTCACAATATCCTTGAATGGCCAGGGGACATCGCGCCACTGGCCCGCAACCTGGCGCTGGGTTGAGACGATGAATTCAGGCACACCCTTCGTCGTGTAAGACCATGCCGTTCCCTGGCCCAGCACATCTACCACGCGGGCCGTTGTACGCGCGCCGGTGACTCCCTCGGCCCACTTTACACCGTCGTAATGGAGCGCGATGGCGCGGGAGACCTGCGGGTTGTCAGTCGTATCGCCACCTCCCAGGTACAGATCGCCCATCGCCCAGCCGTCGGTCGCGGAGATCATGCGCAAGTGAGTGAGCGTAATGGCCCCATCCAGCGGCGACTCGCTGACCAACGAGGAGTCGCGCACATGAGCAAGCTCTTCGAACGACACGTTGGCGCTAGGCGTTTTTCTGCCGATGATCCAGGCGTCGCCGGGGGCTACCGGCGCGATGTCGTAGGCCTCCACGAATGGGGTTTCGATGCGTTTCCACTGGCCGCCAGAGAGGCGCAGAATCACGATCCCATCCCTTCCTGCGTTCGCAGACGGACTCAGACCGGCCACCCAGACCTCGCCGCTCGGCCCCACACGCACGATGAAGAACCGGATGATGTCGCCTGTTGGCGGCGGTGTGACGGCGCTCCAGGAGCCGTTCTCGTAGTGGAACAGCAACGGCTTTTGGCCCTGCGCGCCAGCGGCCCAGCCCTCGGCGAGCGAGACCATGGCAAGGCTCTGGAGTTGCGCGTTGGGCAGACGAGCGCCAAACGGCTCCCACTTGCAATCGCTCAGGCGCATGATCAGCGAGTGATAGGTTGTGGCGCTTGAGTCGCTGTCCGCGGTAGCGCCGACCGCCCAGCCTGTGCCAGCGCTGGTCATGGCGAGGTCATTGAGATGCGTACGGGCGGGCAGATGGGCTTGGAGTTGGTTGGGCGCGCAGGCAGGCTGTGGCAGGACGGTCGCGGTCGGCTGCCGCTGGATCGTCGCCGTCGCTCGTGTCACCGTGCTGGCGCTGGTGCGGCTCTGCCCAAGCGTGATGAAGACGCTGGCCAATAGAGTCACGATGAGCGTCGCCGCGACTGCCCCACCCCAACGCGCGATGGCAGGAATAGGGGGCAGCGGCGCCCGCGAGGGATTCGCCGGAGACGATGGAACGTCCGGCGCTGTGTCGACAGCGGGAAACGCAGGCGCCTCGATCTCACGCGCGAGCGCCTCTCTGTCCGCCTCCGATCGTCGCCCGGAAGCCTGCCGTGTCTCAGCGCCGATACGCGTAAAGAGACCGGCGCGCAGGGCGGCCGGAGGCATTGGAGGGGGCGCCGCGCGGACGAGAGAATCCACCTCGGCGTAGGCGGCCACACGCTCAGCGCACTCGTCGCATCCAGCTACATGCGCGGCGATGGCGCGCATCTCATCGGCTGGCAGCGCGCCTTCCGCGAAGGCGGCAAGCGACGACGCGGACGCATGGCGACCCGCGCCCAGCCAGTCGCTTCCACTCTCACGGTTTCCAGACATCTCGACCTACTCCTCACCCGCCCTCGCGCACAGGCGCCCTAAGGTGGCTCATTCCCATACACGCGCGCTAGGGGATCATCGTGACGCGCCTCCCCGGCTTTCTTTCTCGCTCAACCTGTCGCCATCCGCTCGTCCTCGCTCGTTTCGGCATCGTAGCGCTGGCGGAAGTGGAGCCGGGCGCGCGCTGCGATCGTGCGCGCATTCACCGGCGAGACGCCTAGCGCCTCCGC